>JBKPKC010000346.1:0-2780 GCA_046765595.1 Nitrospirota bacterium | reverse complement strand
ACTTTGCTGCCGAGCCGGGGCTCATTCCCCATGGTCCGGTCCTCGCGGCGGGAGTTGTTCCGGGTGTGTAACTGTTACGAGTTGACGTATTTCTTGAACACTTGGCTTGGACGGAAGGTCACGACGCGGCGAGGCGTGATGCCGATCTCTTCGCCGGTTCGGGGATTGCGGCCTTTCCTTGCGCCCTTGCTCCTGACCACGAAGTTGCCGAAACCAGCGATCTTAACCGAATCTCCCTTTTGTAACACGGCTTTGAGCATGTTGAGCACGAGCTCGACGATATCGGCTGCTTCGTTTTTAGAAATTCCTACCTGCTTGTAGATTTCATTCGCGATATCAGCCTTCCTCATGCTCTCCCCCCCCTTGCGCCAAACCACGTCGTCTCGTCGAAGAGCCCGTCTCTCCTGGAGTCGGGAGACAGTTTTACCATAAGTTACGTGAGGTTAGATAGGCTGTCAAGGACTATTCTTGGGAGGAGGAAACAGAAGGCTACCGATCCGACGCCAAAAGTTTGTACTCGATGCTGTCCGCCAACGCCTGCCAGCTGGCTTCCATGATGTTTTCGGAGACCCCGACCGTGCCCCATTTATCCTTGTGATCACCGGACTCGATCAGAACGCGGACCTTGGATTCGGTCCCTCGATTCGCCGAAAGGACGCGGACCTTATAATCGAGGAGCTTCACTTCCCTCAGCTGAGGATAGAATTTTTCCAAGGCCTTACGAAGGGCATGGTCGAGCGCGCTGACAGGCCCGGCCCCCGCCGCAGCAGCCTGTTCGACGACCTCGCCGACCTTAACCGTGACGGTGGCCTCAGATCCTGAACGGCCATCCTCTTGTTTTTTCTCGACAATCACCCTGAATCCCAGCAGCTGGAATGAAGGGGTATGGGCTCCCATTGCCTTGCGCATCAGCAGTTCGAATGATCCTTCAGCCCCTTCAAATTGATAGCCTTCGTTTTCCCGTTCCTTGAGGGTGGCGATCAGTTCCTGGACTTTCGAATGGTTCTTATCCAGTTTGATCCCATAAGCCTCCACTTTATCCAACAACCCGCTGCGACCCGCGTGATCAGACACGAGCATTCGCTGACGGTTGCCGACAAGAGACGGCACGACGTGTTCGTACGTCGCGGGGTTTTTCAGCACGGCATGAATGTGGACGCCGCCTTTATGTGCAAACGCCGAATCTCCGACGTAGGGCTGATGCTTGTTCGGCATCAAGTTCGCGATTTCCGTCACGAAACCGGAGACTTCCTTTAAGTGGTTGAGCCGTTCGCCCAATGCCGGACGTTTCATCTTGAGCTGCAGATTGGGAATGATCGAACAGAGATTGGCGTTGCCGCAGCGTTCACCGATCCCGTTGATCGTCCCCTGCACTTGCACGACCCCCATCTCGATCGCGACCAAGGAATTGGCCACGGCCATTTCGCAATCATTGTGGGCATGAATGCCGAGCGGCATTCCACATTCCTGCTGCACGACCCGGCAAATATCCTTGATTTCCCAAGGCATGGTACCGCCGTTCGTGTCGCACAAGATGACGCGCTCCGCACCGGCTGCCACGGCGCGCCTGATCGTTTCCAGCGCATACTCAGGGTTCGTCTTATAACCGTCGAAAAAATGCTCGGCATCGTAGAAGACGCGGCGGTGCTTCGATTTGAGGTACGCGACCGAATCGGCGATGAGCTCCAGATTGGTCTTCAGCGCGATGCCCAACGCATCCGTCACGTGCAACGACCAGCTCTTTCCGAACAGCGTGATGACCTTGGTTTCCGCCTGCAGCAACGCCTGGATGTTCGAATCCTTCTGGACGGGGTTGCTCGCTTTTCTCGTGGAACCGAAGGCCACGACGGTCGCCTGCTTCAAGGGCGTTTCCTTGATCATACGAAAGAACTCAATGTCCCTCGGATTGGCGCCCGGCCAGCCGCCCTCGATAAATTGGACGCCGAGCTCATCTAACCGCTGGGCCACCATCACCTTATCATCGGCGGAAAAACTGACGTCTTCGGCCTGCGCGCCGTCGCGCAAGGTCGTGTCATAGATTTCCAGGGACGCGGACGGTGCCGAAGGGCCCGATGCGGCCTTGGCTGTGGACTTGCGAGGGGTCTGTGAGCGCTGCTTGGCCATGGCGGTGAGGGTAACAGGAGGAACCCGAGCCTGTCGAGGGTCAAATCCGCCGGCGGCTACCTGCCGGCCGGCGCCTGATCCAATCCGAACGCCGCATGGAGTGCGCGCATGGCCAACTCCATGTATTTTTCATCGATGACGCACGAGATTTTGATCTCGGAGGTGCTGATCATCATGATGTTGACGCCTTCGTGGGACAAGACGTCGAACATTTTCGCGGCGACCCCCGAATGGGAGCGCATACCGACGCCGACCAGCGACACCTTGGCGATGGCTTCGGTCACGGACACTGATTTTGCACCGATGTCCTGCACCGTATCCTGAATAATCGGCATGGCTTTTTTCACGTCGACTCGCGGGATCGTGAACGAAAAGTCGGTCAACGATTCATGGCTGACGTTCTGGATGATCATGTCTACGAGAATGTTCGCCTTGGCGATGGGCCCCAGGAGACGCGCCGCAATTCCTGGCTTGTCCGGCACGCCGACCAGGGTGATTTTCGCCTGATTGCGGTCGCCGGTAATCCCGGAGACGGCGACGGCCTCCATGTCGGTGTCTTCGCGTTTCACGAGCGTTCCCTTCCCTTCCTTGAAACTGGAGTTGACCTCCAGGGGCACATTGTATTTCGCGGCGAATTCAACCGAGCGGCTCTGTAA
>JBKPKC010000345.1:0-5763 GCA_046765595.1 Nitrospirota bacterium | reverse complement strand
GGCCGGGGCCAAGACGAGGGCTTCCGCAATTCTCCACGGGGTCTGGCTGCTGGTCTTTGTCTCATTCCTGCCGTCGGTGCTCCGCTTCATTCCAACCGCCAGCCTCGGCGCCGTGTTGGTGTTCACCGGCTACAAGCTCATGAACGTCGGCATTCTTCCCGAACTGAAACAGCATGGCCGTGGCGAGGTAGTGATTTTCTTTGTGACCATGGGCACCATCGTGGCAGTCAATTTATTGACCGGCGTCATTGTCGGGTTTGCGCTCGCCCTCGCGAAGCTCCTGTACACGACGCAGAATCTCGAAACGTTTTTTGCCCACGACTCCACCACGGGAACCTTGACGCTGCATCTCCAGGGCATTGCGACGTTCGTCAGTCTGCCGCGCCTGGCCGCCACCCTCGAAACGGCCCCCCCCTATGCGGAAATCGCTGTCGATGCCACGTCGTTGCGCCACATCGACCACGCCTGCTTGAATTTGCTCCAAAATTGGCAGCGCCAGCACGAAGCCAATCTCGGCAGGGTGATCGTCGACTGGGAGAAGATGCGCGGGGCGTCCTATGCCGGCAGGCAGAATCTTCGCCATACCTCCTGGTGGCAAAAGTGGCTCGACTAGCCTGAGTGGCCCTTTCGTTCCAAATTGAGCTACACTAGACCATGACTCTGCGAGCTCTGACCGGCCTCCTCCTGATGCTGGCACTCCTCATCGGCGGCTGCAGCGGTGACAAGGCCAAAGACCTGCTCGACACGGCCGAGTTGGAGGAGCGACAAATGAACCTCCCTCACGCCAAGCAGCTCTATGAAGACGTGATCCGTTTGTACCCTTCGAGCCGGGAGGCGCAAACGGCCCGCGAACGGCTTGCCAAGCTCAACCGCGGGTAGTCGGCTTCTTGGGCCACCAGGGTACAAACGCATTGGTGGTCTGCTGGTATTCCCGATAGTCTTCGCCCCGTGTTTCCAGCGCCTGGCGCTCAGCCCAAGGAATGCCCGTCACATTCACGAGCGCCCAGCCCATCCCTACGGGACCGATCAACGTCAACGGCCAGCCTGGAGCGCCCAGCGCCAGGAGGACATAACTCCACCAGTGGAGCCATTCAAAAAAATAATTGGGATGGCGCGAGCAATACCATAGGCCATCGCGGCACACCCGGCCCCGGTTCCATGATTTCGAGCGAAAACGGGCCAGCTGCCAATCCGCAATTCCCTCACCGGAGACGGCGACCAGCCACACGAAGACGCCTGCCAGCTCATGAAGCCCGAACGGCGGCCGGGGATTTTGGATCACCACCAGAAACGGCAGCGAGAAGGCCGAGACGGCGATCGCTTGCAATTGAAAGTACAGGAACATGTTGATGCGCTCACGCGCGCCCCATTCCTGTCGCAACCGCCGATACCGGGCATCTTCAGACCTGCCGATGACGCGATTGAAGAGAATGAAGAAACCGAGCCGTCCAGAGTAGAGACACGCCATCACGACGACGAGCACTTTGCGCACGTCTTCACCTGCCGCCAGTTGGGCATACCACAGCACTGCGGCGGCCAAGCCCGCGCAAAATCCGACGTCGGCGATCGAGGCATTCCGCGCCCAAAGGTGAAGACCCCAGAGCGCGGTCATCAACACCGCCATCGCGATGTACACGCTCGTGACGAGCGTCAGCGGGTCAGCAGCCATGCCTCTCGTAGTCCCACAGATCCTCACCGCGTGCAGTGCGCTCGCCGAGCCACGATCGCAACCCGGGGATGGGAAACGACAACAGTTGTTGTATCTTGTCGCAGGCCAGCGACAGATCGACCGGTCTCGGAGCTCCGCGATGGCTGCGCGCCGACGTCTTGACCAGCCGACCGCGAAGTTCGGGATACCACGGCAGCAACGCTTCACCGATCTCCCAGCGCGAGAGACGTTCGCTGCCGCCGAGGTGATAGAGGCCCGGCTTCTCCTGTCGGGCGAATTCCCATAAGGCGCGGGCGATCACACCCGCCGGGAGAGGACACCGAAATTCGTCCGCATAGAGGTTGACGTCTTGGCCGGCTCTGGCGGTCCGCGCCATGTCTTCGACGAAGCTCCGGTCGCCGCTGATTGAGGTGCCGGCCGTCAGCACGATGCGCACGACAGCGTGTGCGGGGTTGTGCAACACCACGCCCTCCGCCGCAAGCTTCGTTCGACCGTAGACATTGATGGGATTCGGCTCAGCGGACTCGTCATACCAGCCCGCGGAACCGTCAAACACTTCCCCGGTCGATACGAAAATCAACCGGATCTTTCCGGCCAGGTCCGCCAACGTGCGAGTGACGTCGACGTTGACGCGTGTCGCAGCTTCCGGATCGGCCTCACAATCCTTCGTTCGGCTCAACGCCGCGCAGTGAATGATGCAATCTGGCGTGTATCGTTGAAACGCGGAAGAAACTGCCGAGTGGTCGGTCAGATCGAGCTGGGTCCGGGTGATGCCCTGCACCGTGCAACCAGGCGCCCAACGGCCCGCACTGCGCATGAGGTAATCGCCAATGAGTCCCGAAGCGCCGGTGATCAGCACGACCGGCTTCATGGGCCGGGACCTCCTCTGCTTCTCATGTCCGGCACCTCGAGAATTCGTATCGTTTCAGGCGGATGGTCGACCGCGACGTCGCATCCCAACGGCAATCGGGCGCTCGATGACGGGCGTGCGATTGCGCGGACGGCATGGCCCCCTTGCAGGAGATGTGGAATGAGGCGGCTCCCCAGATATCCGGTGCCGCCGGTGACGACGATGCGCCGTGCTCGAACAGCGACGGCCATGGGAGGGCGTTAGCTGCGGGTCAACTTACGATAACGAATGCGATGCGGCTGATCGGCTTCCTTGCCGAGGCGCTTTTTCCGGTCCGCTTCGTAATCGCTGTAGTTGCCCTCGAACCAGACCACTTTGCTGTCCCCTTCAAAGGCGAGGATGTGCGTCGCAATCCGGTCGAGAAACCAGCGGTCGTGACTGCTGATGACCGCACAGCCGGCGAAGTTTTCGAGTCCCTCTTCAAGCGCGCGCAGCGTGTTGACGTCGAGGTCGTTCGTCGGCTCGTCGAGGATGATCAGATTGGCGCCTTCCTTCAACATGCGTGCGAGGTGCACCCGGTTCCGCTCGCCGCCCGAGAGGTCCTTCACCTTCTTCTGTTGATCGGTGCCGGCAAAATTGAATCGCGCACAGTAGCCTCGCGCATTGACCTCGACTTTGCCGAGCTTCACGGTGTCTTGCCCTTCGGAGATCACTTCATACACGGTCTTACCGCCGTCGAGGCTCCGGTCCTGGTCGACATACCCAAGCTTGACCGTTTCGCCGGTTTTGATCGAGCCGGAATCGGGCTTCTCTTTGCCGATAATCATTTTGAAGAGGGTGGTTTTTCCTGCGCCATTGGGACCGATGACGCCGACGATGCCGCCTTTTGGCAGGTCAAAGCTGAGGTTTTCGTACAGCAGCTTGTCGCCGAATCCCTTGGAAACGCCTTTCGCCTGGACGACGACATCGCCGAGGCGCGGGCCGGGCGGAATGTAAATTTCCAAATCCTCCGTGCGTTGGTCCTGCTTCTGGTTCACGAGCTCTTCGTAGCGATTCAGCCTGGCCTTGCCTTTCGACTGCCGGGCTTTCGGCGACATGCGGATCCATTCCAACTCGTGTTCCAGCGTTTTCCTGCGTTTCGATTCCGCCTTTTCCTCCTGCGCCAGCCGTTCCTGCTTCTGCTCCAGCCAGGATGAGTAGTTCCCTTGGAACGGAATGCCGTGGCCGCGGTCGAGCTCGAGAATCCAACCGGCGACATTATCCAGGAAGTACCGGTCGTGCGTGACGGCGATGACGGTGCCCTTGTATTGCTGCAAATGTTGCTCGAGCCATTGGACCGACTCTGCGTCCAGATGGTTGGTCGGCTCGTCGAGCAACAGGATGTCCGGCTCCTGAATCATCAACCGGCAGAGCGCGACCCGCCGCTTCTCTCCTCCCGAGAGCGTGCCGATGGTTTGATCCGCCGGAGGACAGCGCAATGCGTCCATGGCGATCTCGAGTTGGTTCTCCAGTTCCCAACCGTTCGCGGCTTCGATTTTTTCCTGAAGTTGTGCCTGCTTGTCCAGCAGCTTCTCCATCTCGTCCGACGACGACTCGCCGATCTTGTTGCTGACCGCTTCATAGTCCTTGAGCAGCGTGACAAGCTCTTGTTTGCCTTCTTCGACGACCTCTTTGACGGTCTTGTTGGAATCGAGTTGCGGCTCCTGCTCGAGCAACCCGATGCTGTAGCCCTTGGAACGAGAGATTTCACCGGTGAAGTTTTGATCGACGCCAGCGATGATGTTGAGGAGGCTGCTCTTGCCGGATCCGTTCAATCCCAGGACGCCGATCTTGGCGCCGTAATAAAACCCGAGGTAGATCTCGCGCAGCACCTGTTTTTTCGGGGGATAGACTTTGCCGACGTTGACGAGGGAGAAGATGACTTGTTTGTCGCTCGTGGCCATGAGGGTCCGGGGCTCCTTGTTCATCGGATGCGATTTCGAAGGCGTCACCTTACCAGAGGCTTGCGTTCGCACACAATCCATGACGCCATAGACGTATCGGGCCATGACCAAGGACGGTCATTTGTGGTACATGAGGATCCACCCCTCTCGGACTGCAACAGGGAGAACGCTTAGTGCCGCGCAACTCGAACCGCGTCAAGGTGTGGTATCAGAGTTTTGTCGATCCGGCACAGCAAGCGGCTTACTTCAACACTCTCAGCCGAGCCCTGAACAACCAGGCAGGTAATGGTGCCGAGTTTGACGTCCATGGGATTACCCCGCCGGACCTCGAACTGCATCGATTGACGGAATTGCGTTGCGCCCACCAGGTGATCCGCTATGCGGTCGAGGCCGAGCGCCAAGGGTATGACGCCTTTGCGATCGGCCACTTCCAGGACGGCGGTTTGTATGAGGCCCGGGCGACGGTCGACATCCCGGTCCTCGGCTTGGGCGAAGCGGCCATGCTGTATGCCTGCACATTGGGGCAAAAGATCGGCCTGGTGACGATCAATCCTCTGTTCATCCCGATGCATGAGGAGCAAGTGCAGCGATATGGCCTTGCCAACCGCGTGGTCGCCGTGAAGGCGGTTGAGTCGGACCCGGCACAATTGGTCCGGGCCTTCACTGAAAAAAGGACGTTCGACTCGGTCCTACGTCAATTTCGCGCGCAGGTCGAGCCAATGGTCAGGAGCGGGGTGGAAGTGGTGATTCCGGCGGGCGGACTCCCTTCCCTCTTGTTCTCACGGCTCAAACACTTCACGGTCGGCAAGGCCGTGGTGCTGAATTGCATCGCCGTCCTGGCCAAGATGACGGAAACGGCCGTCGCCTTGAACCGTTTGAGCGGTATTGCCGCGAGCCGGCGGGCCACCTTTCAGAAACCGTCCGCGAAGGCGTTGAAGGAATTTTTAGAACACTGAGCCGCCGCCGTTCTAGATCCCCAATTCCTCCGAGAGCCGCAGTTCCGATTCATCCACGATTTCTTCCAGGCAACTAAAGCAGGCAAAGGGAAGGCGGTCAATCGGGAGCGCGCAGACTTCTCCTACTCCCGTGTTCGGCTCGAGCGCCGGCGCTCCGCTTTCCTTGTGAATGAGAGTCAGCATCAGGTCACACCGGCTCGAGGAGGAGCCGCCGCAGGGATTCCAAGTGTTCAGGACTGCTCATCCGCACTGGCCTGAGACGATCGAAGCTCGCGGCCCAATACGCTTCGCTTTCCTCCACCCATTTCCAAGAGAGCGGCCATTCGCGATGCAGCGGATCATCGT
>JBKPKC010000344.1:0-4620 GCA_046765595.1 Nitrospirota bacterium | reverse complement strand
GGGCCGGACTTGCCGCCGGCGATGCGATAGTAGGTCCAGGTTTCGCCACCGAAAAAGCGGGGTGCCTTGCCGCTGGGTTCGCCCCAGTTCTTGAGGAACCAAGCTTTGTCTTTGCCCTGCAGCTCGGCCGGCTTCAACGATTGTTCGAGATACGGATTGCTTCCTCCGCAAGCAGAGAGGAATAGGCATCCGGTCAGCACCCACACCGATCGTCGCATCATGGGCATGCTCCTGGTTCAGGAATGTGACGCTCGCTTTGACGGCGCTCCGTCGGCGGTGGGATTCTAACCGCGGGGTTCGGGGGAGTCAAACCATCAGCTGTTTGCATGATCCCGTGGTTCTTTTTACAATGAGTTCATCCCCTCTTGCCATGAGTCGGAGCCATGAAAGGACACGACAATGAAATTCTATCTTGATACTGCGAGCGTCAAGGAGATCCAGGAGGCGGCAAGCCTCGGGCTGCTGGACGGCGTGACCACCAATCCCTCGCTAGTGGCGAAGGAAGGCCGAGTCTTTCGGGAAGTGCTCGTCGAAATTTGCAACATCGTCGACGGCCCAATCAGTGCGGAGGTGGTGAGCATCGAGGCGGACGCGATGGTGAAGGAAGGCCGCGAACTGGCCAAAATCCACAAGAACATCGTGGTCAAGGTGCCGTTGATCGCGGAAGGGCTCAAGGCGACGAAACGCCTCGCTGCGGAAGGCATCCGGGTGAACGTCACGCTGTGCTTTTCCCCCACGCAGGCGCTGCTTGCCGCCAAGGCCGGCGCCTGGTGCGTCTCTCCCTTCATCGGGCGCTTGGACGACATCAGCTCGAACGGCATGGAACTCATCCGGCAAATCGTCACCATATACAAAAACTATGATTTCAAAACATACGTGCTCGTGGCGAGCGTTCGGCATCCCCAACATGTGGTCGAAGCCGCCTTGGCCGGAGGCCACATCTGTACGATGCCCTTTTCCATATTCCAGCAGATGGTTAAGCATCCGTTGACCGACATCGGCCTTAAAAAGTTTCTGGCCGATTGGGACGCGCAGAACAAAAAATAGTCGATCGCTCATACGGGCGGGCCGGAGAGCCGCGGACTACCCTCTATGGCCCGCCCCGGGGGCGGCTGCGGAGGGCGTGGCTGGCGGTCGCAAACACCGAGTGAAACATCGGTCTCGTCAATTTACCGGTGAACGTGTTCTGCTGGCTGGGATGATAAGACCCGATGAGCGTGACACCCCAGGGCAGCCGGTACGTTTTCCCGTGACCGAAGACCGGCAGAGGTGATGGAAGCGCCCGTCCCTCTTCGCGGCAGACCTTGAGGTAGTGATCGAACGCGATTTTGCCGAGGCTCACCACCACCCGGACACGTCGCAACAGGCGCAGTTCCTCCCTGACATACGGGCGACAGCGGTCGAACTCGCTGGGCATCGGTTTATTGTCCGGCGGGGCGCAGCGCACCGTCGCCCCGATATAGCAATCCGACAAGAGCAATCCGTCGTCTTTGTGCTGGGAGGTCGGCTGATTCGCGAAGCCAAACGTGTAGAGAGCCTCGTACAACCAGTCGCCGCTCCGATCGCCGGTGAAAATGCGGCCGGTGCGATTGCCGCCATGTGCGGCGGGCGCCAAGCCGAGGATGTAGAGACGGGCGGCCGGATCGCCGAACCCCGGGACAGGCCGGCCCCAGTAGATCCAATCGCGGTATTGCCGCCGCTTCTCCCTTGCGATCGCCTCGCGATAGATCACGAGGCGTGGACAGGCGGTGCAGGAGGCGATGCGTTGATTGAGCACGGTCAGTGATCGCATCGCGCGAAAGTCTAACACGTTTTCGAAAGGCGATCCTGCTTGCCGGAGGCAGGGCTTGCTGTTAGCATGACGACCGAGACCTGCCATATTCCGTTCGAGAGGAGGACTGCTGTTGATGAACAGACATTGGTTGCGCGTCCTGCTTGCGGCCCTGTTGGCCCTGGTGGTCCCGGTATCCCCGAACGCCCAACCGCAGGCGGAGCCGACTACGAAAGAAGGGCCGGCGTCCTCCGGCGCCAACGGCGAATTGGAACGCGATCTTATTCCCGACCCCCTCGACAGCTCCAATGAATCAGAAGACCGCCTGGTCATTCTCCCCGAGATCAAACGCGACGGCGAGCGGTTCTATCTCAGCTCGTTCAAACTTCCCGAGAAGTTGACGTTTGCCGGTCAGCCGGTGCCGCTAGACAATTGGCAGGTTCGCGAGCGCATCGAGTACGAGTTTTATCAATTCTTGGAGGATCAGGGGGAAAGCATCATTCTCGCCAAACGCACGGGGCGCTGTTTCCCGCCCGCAGAACGGCAATTGGCAGAGGCCGGCTTGCCGGACGATCTCAAGTACATGCTGCTGGTCGAAAGCAAATGCATTTCGGCGGCCTATTCGCGGGCCAAAGCGTCGGGCCCCTGGCAGTTCATTCCGTCGACCGGACGGCGCTATCAATTGAAGAGCGATGCCGTGCGGGATGAGCGGCGCAATCTGGAGATGTCGACGGAAGCGGCGGTGAAGTACCTCAAGTATCTCAAGGATTTTCAGGGAAACGACTGGTTCATGGCGATGGCTTCCTACAACGCCGGCGAAGAGCGCATCCGTAAGCTGCTCAAGGAACAAAAGATCAGCGATTACTGGAAAATGCACGGACCACGGGAGACGATGCGCTATGTCCCGCGGATCATCGCCGCCAAGGAGATTTACTCTCAGCCGGAAAAATATCTGGGCCTGAGCAAGAAGGATTTGTATATCCCACTCGAGACCGAGACGATCACGGTCACGGTCAAGGAACAGCAGCGCCCGCTCACGTCCATCGCCGAGGAGTTCGGCACCTACTTTCTGGAGCTCAAACTTCTGAACCCAGAATTCAAAAAAGACTTCCTGCCGCACGGCACCTATCAGATCAAAGTGCCTCGTCAGACTTGTCCTTCGCGTTGCTTCAAGCAAGACAAATCTCCCTGAGCCGCATAACGCCGACCGGCATTTGGCCTGCCGCCGGCTCGGATCTTCTGGCATCCCGCAATGCGCCTACCTGCTTCCCCAGTTCGCCCGCTACTGACCACGATGTTGAGGGAGGCGCTGGCATCCGCTCACGCAGGTCACGCCATCCGACGCGCCGTTCGCAAGGACGGTGATGAACTGACGATTGCAGGCCGCCGCTATGATCTTCGTCACTATGAGCGGGTCGTCGTCGTGGGAGCGGGAAAACCGGCCGCCGCCATGGCTCAGGCCATCGAACCGCTGCTCGGACGTCATCTAGATGACGGATTGGTCATCGTCAAGTACGGCCATGCGCTGGCGACCAAGCGCATCGCTGTGGCAGAGGCCGGCCATCCGATTCCTGATCGGGCCGGCGTCATGGCAGCCCGGCGGATCATGGCGCTTGTCGACCGGCTCACCGCGCGGGATTTGTTGCTGGTCTTGCTCTCCGGCGGCGCGTCCAGCCTGATGCCGGCTCCGGTGTCCGGCCTCACCCTCGCCGCTGCCCAACGCGTCACCGATCAACTGTTGCGGTCCGGCGCCGGCATTGCGGAAGTGAACACGGTGCGCAAACATCTCTCACTCCTTGCGGGGGGCCGGCTCGCGGCGCTGAGCGACGCGACGGTCGTGACGCTGATCGTATCGGATGTGATCGGCGATGATCTGAGCGCGATCGGTTCGGGGCCGACCGTTCCCGATCCAACGACCTACCGCGATGCCGTTCGCTGCTTACGGCGGTACGGTCTCTGGACCTCGGTGTCCCCGAGTGTGCGAAAGCATCTGACGACCGGCATCAAGGGGCGGCTGCCCGACACGCCCAAGCCGGGGGACCGGCTGTTTCGACGGGTGTATCACGAAATCATCGGCAACAATGCCCTGGCCGTCGCGGCCCTCACGGCGGCCGCGCGGTCGGCGGGGTGGCGGACGCTGTTGCTGCCCCCCCTCACGAAAGAAGCCCGTGAGGCGGGCGCCGAGATGGGCGCCATGGCGAAACGCATTCTCATGCGGCAGCGTCCGGTGCCACGGCCGTTCTGCGTCGTGGCAGGTGGAGAAACCACCGTAACGGTGAAGGGCGACGGCACAGGAGGGCGAGCCCAAGAGTTTGCCGTGGCCGCCGCCAAAGCGGTGGCAGGCTTGTCCGGCGTGTACGTGGCCGCCTTTGCCACCGACGGCAGCGATGGTCCGACGGATGCTGCGGGAGCGTTCGTCAGCGGAGAGACGTGGAGCCGGGCCAGGCGCATGGGAGTTGATCTCGATACCGCCCTGATCCGCAACAACACCTATCGAGCGCTGAAGCGTCTCAACTGCCACATCACAACCGGTCCCACCGGCACGAACGTCAATGACCTTTACCTCCTCTTCGTCTTCTAGTTAGTATCCCTGCGATGGCCCCTCCGTTCGTACTTTCCCTTTCACGATGCACAGACCCTGCATTGGTCGGCGGCAAAGCCGCCGGGCTGGGGCGGCTGCTCTCCGCCGGTCTGCCGGTTCCCGACGGCTGCTGCGTGACGGTCCGCGCTTATGAACACGTGTTACAGGCGATTGGTGTGGCGCCGGAGGAATGCTGGCGCCGTGCGATCTCGCGAAGCGGCGACGATCGTCGCGAAGAACTACGACGCTGTCGGGAGTTGATCCGTGG
>JBKPKC010000343.1:0-2851 GCA_046765595.1 Nitrospirota bacterium | reverse complement strand
CTTCAGAAACGCTTTGACGCCGAGGGATTTCAAATGGGATTCCTCAAACTTGTCGCTCGCCCCGGTGAGCGCGATGATGTACGTGTCGCTCAGATTGTCCAGTTTGTGGACTTCTTTGCAGAAGCCCGAGAACGTCATGTTGTCCAGATGGTAATCGGTGATGATGAGCGTCGGGCTCATTCTCCGCGCGGCTTCCAACGCCGCCGGTCCGTCCTGAAAGCCGACCACGTCATACCCTGCCGGTGTGGAAATCTGTTCGACCATCCGCCGAACCGCCGGACTGCTGTCGATGACAAAGATGGTAGACGCCACTGAAGTCTCCAATTTTATTAACTACTTCGAAGCTAGCAGGGGGGGTATTCTTTGTCAAGAAAACCGCGGATAGATGCGCGAAAGAATTTGAGTTATTCTCCGTCAACCGCAAAATGCGTCTTCTGCACAAGGATGCACAGATGAGCCAGCCGGTCAGAGTGGTATTTTTCGATGCCGCAGAGACGTTGTTCCATGTGAACGGGTCGGTCGCCGACATCTACCTTCGGCATGCCGTGATGTTCGGCTACCAGCCGAAGCAGGACTCCATCATGCTGATCACGGAGGCGTTCCGACGGGCTTTTTACGACGCGCCTCCGCCGGTGTTTGCGGCCACCGAACCGGCGCAGATCAAACAGAGCGAGCGCCTGTGGTGGTTCGATGTCGTGCACAACGTCTTCTATCGCGTGGGCATGTTCGAGCGATTCGATCAGTTCTTCGACCATGTGTACGAAGTCTTCGCCGATCCCGCTTCCTGGAAGCTGTTTCCGGAGGTCTTGACCACCCTCGGTGAGCTGCGGCGCCGGGACCTTGAGTTGGGCATCGTGTCCAACTTCGACTCGCGTCTTTTCCCCCTGCTGAGAGGATTGGGTATCGCCGATCTTTTCGACACGGTCACGATCTCGAGTCTTGCGCATGCCGCCAAGCCTTCGCCCAAGATTTTCGAGCTGGCGCTCCAGCAGCATGCCGTTGAGCCGGGAGAGGCGATTCACGTCGGGGACAGCGTACGGGACGATGTGGAAGGGGCGACGAAAGCGGGACTGAACGCCGTCCTGCTTGCACGCCAAGGGAACCAGGCGCCTCCCGGCATCCGGACGATACGCTCGCTAGATGAGGTGGTGCCGCTGGCCGTGCGCTGAAGCGGATCTCATATCTGAGATTTGCAATCTGCAATCTGAGATTTCAAAGCAGCAGCGGCACAATCTCCTTGGCCCGCCCTTTGAGCGACACGTCGACTGTGCCGCTGTGGGGCGTGACATCGGGATTGATTTCCGCCACGAACGCGCCCGCATCCTTGGCCACGGCCGTAAAGCCGGCTGCGGGGTAAACGACTCCAGAGGTTCCGACCACCAAAAGTACGTCGCACGACTGGATGGCCGACGCGCATTGGGCCAGATCGCTCGCGGCTAGGGATTCTCCGAACCATACGATATGCGGGCGGAGGAGCCCTTGGCAGTGTCGGCAGGACGGAAGGATCGGAATCGGGACGTCGCGGTTATCCTCGGCGATGCCGCAGACCGTGCAGCGCACTTTCCAGATGTTGCCGTGAATTTCCGATAACTTTTCTGAGCCTGCCGCGCGGTGCAGTCCGTCTACGTTTTGGGTGATCAACCAGAAGTCCGAACAGCGCCGCTCAAGCTCGACGACGGCGGCATGTGCCGGATTGGGTGTTTTTGTCGCGATCAATTCCCGCCGCCAGTTGTACCATTCCCAGACGAGACGCGGGTCACGC
Organism: Nitrospirota bacterium; assembly: GCA_046765595.1. Lineage (GTDB taxonomy): Bacteria > Nitrospirota > Nitrospiria > Nitrospirales > Nitrospiraceae > Nitrospira_C. The sequence continues at coordinate 1,089 of JBKPKC010000343.1, read as the reverse complement.
GCGAAGGCTTCCGGCGTCGCAAGATCCTCTGCCCGAAAGTTGCGCCATAAGCCGTCGGCGCCTCGAAAGGTCGGGACACCGCTGTCCGCGGAGATGCCGGCGCCGGTCAACACGGTCAATGACCGTGCCGCCGCGATCTTTGCCCTCACGATGCCGAGGTCGCTCGCTGGAGCCATGGCGTTTTCCGATGGCCGTGCCGCTGTCTGGCTGCGAGGCTGCATGCTATAGTACGCGGACCGTGCAGGCAACGTTTCGCTTCCTGGAAGAATAGTATGGCGATACAGCACGTCATGATGGTCGGGGCTGGCTCGGTCGGCGGCTATTTCGGTGCGCATCTGGCCAAACACCATCCGAACGTCTCCTTTCTCCTGCGGCCGAAAACGTTGGCTGCAGTCCGACAGCATGGCCTGCGCGTGCGCAGCGCATCGGGCATGGTCACGGTCAATCCGCCCGCCGCGTGTGAGGCACGGGAGCTGCCTTCGCCGGATCTGATCGTTCTCGCCGTGAAGGCCTACGATCTTGACGAGGTCATGACGCAGCTCGAGCCGGTCGTGAGCGATCGCACGGTGATTCTCACCCTTCAGAACGGCATCGATACCGAGGACCGTATCAACGCCCGGTTCAAACGTGACTGCGTCGTCGGGGGCGTGGCGTTCATTTACTCGAAAATCGCTGGCCCGGGCCTGATCGACCACTATAAGAAGGGCAACCTGGCGATCGGCGAGCTGATGGGCCATGAAAGCGAGCGAGCGTTATCGATCCGGGATTACTTCACCAGTGCCGGCATTCCCTGCCAGCTCTCGAAAGACATCCGACGGAGCAAGTGGGAGAAGATGTGTTGGAACTGCGTGTTCAATCCGCTGACGGTGCTGATCGATGATAAAGTGTCGAGCGCGCTCGAGCACCCAGAGATGATGGGGGTGATTCGACAGATCGTCGCCGAGGTCGCTGCGATTTCCGCCGCCGTGAAAGTGCCGTTGCCGGCCGACATGCCCGATCGTGTCGTGAAGTGGACGCAGGAAATCCGGGATATTCACACGTCCATGTACGATGATTGGAAAGCCGGACGGCCGACGGAAATCCGAAACC
>JBKPKC010000342.1:0-4218 GCA_046765595.1 Nitrospirota bacterium | reverse complement strand
GTCTTGAGCAATCTCGGCCATGCTTATTTGGCCGGACATCAACCCGATGCTGCCATGCCGCACTTGACGCAGGCGCTGGAGACCGCACCGCCGAACGCGACGCCGGTGATCGCCGGCATCCACAATAACCTCGGTCTTGCGCAGGTGGCGCAAAAACATCTGCCGGAAGCCTTGGCTTCTTTCGCACTCGCCGCGAGCAATGCCGAAGCGGTAGGCGATCGGCCGTTGCTCGCGCGGTCGCGCATCAACGCGGGCCGCACCGCACTGGCATTAAACCAGCCGGAGGCTGCAAGAGATTGGCTCGATAAGGCGCTGGATGTGCTCAAAGGGTTCGAGCCTTCGCATGAAAAGGCCACCAGCTTGATACAAATTGGGTTGGGCTACCATCAACTACGCACCTCGGCACCGGCCAATGGCGCCGGGCTTCTCCTTCGTGCCGCGGGATCTTTCGTGGAAGCGGCCGACGTGGCAGACAAGATCTCCGACATCCGCACCAAGTCGTATGCCGACGGCTACCTGGGCCATCTCTACGAGACCGAACACCGGTACGCCGAAGGACTGCAATTGACGAGAAAGGCCATCTTCTCTGCCCAAGCCGCGAGCGCACCAGAATCGCTGTATCGCTGGGAGTGGCAACTTGGACGGTTGTTGGCCGATACGGGAAAATTAGATGAGGCCATTGCCGCCTATTATCGTGCTGCCGACGCACTGAAGCCGATCCGCCTCGAAGTCGCCTCCGCGCTGTCGACCGGCTCACTATCAAGTGAGGAATCGATCCGGCCCCTGTTTTTTGAACAGGCGGATTTGCTCTTTCAACGAGCCTCGTTGACTGCCGATGCCAAGGCGGCCGAGGAGTATCTTCGCTACGCCCGGGACGCCATCGAAACGTACAAGGCCGCAGAGCTGAGAGATTATTTCCGTGATCAATGCGTGGACGCGCTCCAGGCCAAGATCGCGAAGCTCGAGACCATCGATCCGACGACCGCCGTGATTTACCCGATCGTCTTTCCGGATCGTACCGAGATCTTGGCCAGTTTCGGTTCCGGCATGCAGCGCTATACCGTGCCCATTACTTCAGAGGCTCTGACACAGGAGGTACGGCTGTTTCGACGGACCGTAGAGAAACGCACGACGCTGGAATATGTCCCCCATTCACAACAGCTTTATGATTGGCTGATTCGTCCGCTTGAATCGGAATTGATACGGCAGAAAATCCAGACGCTGGTATTTGTCCCAGATGGTGCGCTTCGCACCATTCCCTTTTCGGCTCTTCATGATGGCAAGTCATTTTTGATCCAGCGCTATGCCGTCGCCATGACGCCAGGACTGTATTTGACGGACCCACGGCCGCTGAACTTCCAAAAATTGCGCACGCTGGCCGGAGGGCTCATCAACTCTGTGCAAGGATATCCCTCACTTCCCTATGTGCGTGAGGAGGTCGACTCTATTCGGACGCTATTTCAGGCTGACCAACTGATCAATGAGGAATTCCGCACAGGATTGCTGGAACAGGAATTGCGTGAGAGCCGGTATGGAATCTTGCATATTGCGACGCATGGCAAGTTTTCATCGGATGCGAACGATTCCTTCCTGCTGACTTTCGATGGGAAACTGACGATGAGCAAGCTGGACCAACTGATCGGCCTCTTCCGCTTCCGGCAGGATCCGCTGGAGCTGTTGACGCTCAGCGCCTGCCAAACGGCGGTCGGTGACGACCGTGCAGCGCTGGGTCTGGCCGGTGTGGCAATCAAGGCCGGCGCGCGCAGCGCATTGGCCACACTGTGGTTCATCAACGACGAGGCGTCGGCCGAGCTGATTTCTGAATTTTACCGTCAACTCCGGGATACGTCCGTGTCGAAAGCTGTGGCGATTCAACGGGCGCAAATTAAGCTGCTGGGAGACCAGGTCTATGATCATCCGGCCTATTGGTCTCCGTTTTTGCTGCTGAATAATTGGCTGTAAACACTAGGGTCCCTATGCTAGAGTTTCCATCTATGGATCCTTTGCAATATCGGACCCGGCGCTGGTTGACTGCGCTCGTTGCGCTCGCCATGGTCGGGATGACGCAATCGACGCTGCTTGCAGCTAGCACTCCCAAGTCATCCGAGGAGGCACCCTTATATTCGCCGCCGAAGAAACTCACGCCGCGGGCCCGCATGGGGGGCGACGTCCGTGGCACCGACAGCACGGAACCGGAGGTGAAGGCACTGGTTCCCGACCACGTGGGATTGACCATCAAGGAAACGCCCATCGTGAATTGGTTTGTCTCAAAGCCCACATCGAACCAAGTCGTGGTGACCTTGAGAGACGATCGTTCGCCGAAGGCGTTTCAGGAGAAAACGATACCCTCCCCAAAACAGCCGGGGATCTATACGATCAATTTTAAGGAGCTGGGCTTTTCTCTCGAGCCAAATGTCCAATACCGCTGGTTTGTGTCCGTCATTCTCGATCCCAATCAATACTCCCATAATCCGGTTGCCGGCGGCATGATCGAACGTTGTGAGTTCAACGCGTGCGTGATGGAATTGAGTCCAGTCCTCACGTGTTCCAGTGAGGAAGATGTGATGAAAAATGCTCATGCCGGTCTGTGGTATGACGCCATGGGGTGTCTCTGTAATCTGATCGAGGCCGATTCGAAAAATGAAAAACTGATACGTCTTCGTGCTCGCCTTCTCAAGGATGTCGGTCTTAACGGCGTAGCCGAGTGGGATCTCCGCAGACTCCAGACCGCTCGTTGACCGGCATAATTTGTTGATTCCCTCTTCCTTTGTATCCTTTCCTTCCCATCCAAAATGATTCAGCGGCGGATCGATTTTGATTCACCTCACTGGATATATCTGTTTCATAGCCGCCTCGCCCTGAGCGCATCGCGATAGCGAATACATCTAAACAGGCATTCTCCTGCGCGATTTGGCTGCCTACGCTCGCATGAATCTCCTGCTCACAGAAAACCTCCTTGGGCATAAGGATTGCTGATTGTATGGGCAGAGATTGCAATTGACGTCCGGCTCAAAACGCGAGGTGCCCGATGACACAAGAACTCGTGCTCGGTGTTCTTCTTAGCGGATTGCTCGGCCTGCTCTGGGTGATGAGGCTTGCCATGCGGGAAGAGCAGGGAACCACACATGAGGCGGAATCCTCAGGCGGAAACGATGACGTTGAGCATCGTGAGAGAGCCCTCAAACATCAGACCATCGCCGCATGAACAATCATCTCTTGCGCCCCCATTACGATGAGGCCACCATGCTCCCGACACTTGAAACACCTTTGTGCAAGACGGTGAACGGCTCTGTGAACGGGTCTGCGCTCGCTTCCGCCCCCAGTCCCAGGCCTCGAAAGCAGCGGGTGACCATCACTCTCCCGCTCTCACTCCTCGAACGCCTTCGGAACGCGGTGTATTGGACGGGGCATGGGCCGCTGGCACGCCTCATTTCCGATGCGCTGGACGATGCCGTCACTCACATGGAGCAGGCCAACGGCCAAGCGTTTCCAAAGCGGCTCGCTCCCCTCAAACGCGGCCGTCCTCGCACGAAGACTCGTCCTGCCCTTCCTATCCCGCCGGCCGCCACGGAACGCCTGCAATAAGTGCACTGACAGACTCCTTCGTTTGCGGAGCTCTCTCGCGGCGAGAGCTTTGCCTTGCTCCGCGATTCAGTTTGACTGCTCTCCATGCTAAGCATGCGTTTTGCTTAGGCCTCCATCCTAGGTCGTTTCACTAGAGCGATTGCAGATTGCGGCTTCGATGTGAGGGGGGTGATTTCAGATTGGATTTGATGGATCTGAGGTCGCGCTCCGCGCTGAGGAGACAGCGCGCATGGCTGCTGAACTCGCTAAAGTCGGTCATCCGATGCTGGCGGCGCTCTTGACCGTAGGACTCGGGGCACCTGTGCTGGCAGAACCACCGCCTCCCGATACCTCGGGACCGCGACAGGAGGCTCCGCTGAACGAAGAATTGGAACTCATGAAGGAAGAGGAAACGGTGAGTATTGCGAGCCGCTATGAACAGCCCATCTCACAAGCGCCATCAAATGTGTACGTCATCACCGATGAAGATATTCGACAGTCCGGAGCGCCGGATTTACCCACCGTCCTTCGGCGAATACCCGGCATTGACGTGATGCAAGTCACGGGAGCGGACTTCAATGTGAGTGTGCGAGGCGACAATCAATTGAGCGCCAATAAACTTTTGGTGATGGTTGATGGCCGATCGATTTATAT
>JBKPKC010000341.1:0-9638 GCA_046765595.1 Nitrospirota bacterium | reverse complement strand
TCTTCATGCCGGGACGAACGGCACCGTCGACGATGCGGGTCAAAACGATCACGCCCTGGTAGTTGTCGAACCAGGAATCGAAGATTAACGCTTTCAGGGGCGCCTGCGGATCGCCAGACGGCGGCGGAATGCGTTCGATGATCGCCTCGAGCACCTCGGGAACGCCGCGCCCTTCCTTGGCACTGATCGGAATGGCGTCGCTGGCGTCCAGCATCAGCACTTCGGAAATGGAATGTTTCGTATTCTCCACGTCGGCGCTGGCCAGGTCGATTTTGTTGATGACCGGGATGATCACATGTTTGTTGGCCATCGCGAGATTCACGTTGGCGATGGTCTGGGCTTGGACACCTTGCGTGGCATCGACGAGCAATAGAGAGCCCTCGCAGGCCGCCAGACTTCGAGAAACCTCATACGTGAAGTCGACGTGCCCCGGCGTATCGATCAGGTGCAGGGCATAGCTGTTCCCGTCCTTGGCCTTGTAGCGGATCGCCACCGCGTGCGCCTTGATCGTAATCCCCCGCTCCCGCTCCAGATCCATGGCATCGAGGATCTGGTCTTTGGCCTCCCGGGCCGTCACAGCGCCTGTAGCTTCGAGGAACCGGTCAGCGAGGGTTGATTTACCGTGATCGATATGGGCGATAATCGAGAAATTGCGTATGAGGCTTTGCAAATCCTAGCTCATTTCATCAATAAAATCGGTTCATTATAGTTACTGCCCCCCGGGTTGTCAAAGCAAACAGCCCCTCGTATAATCCGCGCCGCGCCCGCTCTAGCATTGGATTTCCGCATCGCCTCCAAGAACGGTATCACGACCCGCGACGCCGATGACTAAGAAAAAAAAGGTGCCTCCGTTAGGCGACTGGGACCGGCAATACCTCTGGCATCCGTTTACCCAGATGCAGGAATGGGAACAGGATGAACCGGTCATCATCGAGGAGGGAAAAGGCTCCTACCTCATCGATACGGAGGGACGAACCTACCTGGACGGCACGTCATCGATGTGGGTCAATCTCCACGGCCACCGGCATCCGGTTCTGGACCGTGCACAGGACACCCAGCGAAAACGGATCGCCCATTCGACGCTGCTCGGTCTGTCGAATCCGCCCGCCATTCTTTTGGCGCGTCGACTCGTGGCCGTCGCACCGAAGGGGTTGACCCGCGTGTTTTACTCGGACAATGGATCGACGGCCGTTGAAGTCGCGCTCAAGATGGCGGTGCAGTACTGGCAGCAGCGGCACCCCGAGGCGGGGCCGAAGACCCGCTTTCTTCATTTGAAGCTGGCCTATCACGGAGATACGCTCGGAGCCGTCAGCGTCGGCAACATTGAACTGTTTCATGCGCGGTTCCGGCCGTTGCTCTTTCCGACGCTGTCGGCTGATCCGCCCTACTGCTATCGATGTCCGCTTGAGCTGACATATCCCGCGTGCCGGCTGGCGTGCCTTGATCCGATCGAACGGATCCTCCAGAAGCATGGTCAGGACCTCGCCGGCCTTATCATCGAGCCGCTGATGCAGGCGGCCGCAGGCATGATCCCTCAGCCGCCGGGGTACCTGACGCGCGTGAGAGAGCTCTGCACACGGTATGGGGTCCTGATGATCGCCGACGAAGTCGCCACGGGGTTCGGGCGGACCGGAACGATGTTCGCGTGCGAGCGGGAAGGTGTGACGCCCGACCTGATGGCGCTCAGCAAGGGACTCACAGCCGGATACCTGCCGCTGGCCGCCACCTTGACGACAGAGGAGATCTATCGGGCCTTTTTAGGGAGATATGAAGAGTTCAAAACGTTTTTCCACGGACATAGCTATACCGGCAATCCGCTGGGCTGCGCCGTCGCACTGGCCAATTTGGAAATTTTCCGCAAGGAGCGCACACTCGCCCGACTGCAGCCAAAAATCCGCCTGCTGGCGCGCTTGCTCAAGCCGCTCCTCACATCGCCGCGCGTTGGCGATATCCGCCAGCAGGGCTTCATGGCGGGCATCGAGCTCGTGCGCGACCGTGCCACGCGGGACGCCTATCCACTCGAAGCGCGGATCGGGCATCGGGTGGCGCAAGAAGCCAAGAAACGAGGGCTTCTCCTGCGGCCGCTCGGCCATGTCATCGTCTTAATGCCGCCGCTCTCCATCAGCTCCGGCGCGCTCACCAGCATGGTAAACATCCTCTGCCGCTCGATCGCCGCCGCCACTCAGCACGAGGAGTAGCAAAGCCTCCGGTCATCTGCGGGTCTTCGCCCGGCCGGTAGACGGGGCCGCGCTACGACAATTTGACGGGCTCACGGCGGGTGATGTTGAGGAGAGCGCCCGCACTCGCTTCCTTGCAGAAAATTTCCAAGTGGCCGTCGCTGTTGATCAGCGCCCGTGGCGAACCGTGGTCGCCTTCGGCATAGCATCGCACGAGGCCGTCGATCGATTGGCCGGCTATTCTGATCAGTGGGTTCGGTCGCTTGGTGAGTTCGCGCACCTCTTTCACGTGCCGTAATGACAGGTTGGTGATGAGGTTGCCGAACACGTCGACGTAGACGACTTCACCCACCAGCGCGCTCTGCTCCCACTGCGGCTGCATCACCGGAAACCGGTGGGCATCGGCAACGATCCGGCCGTAGGCGGCAAAAGGCTGCTGCTTCGTGAGCCACGCGGCGGCCGGAGCAAAGACGTCACGCCCGTCGAAGGTATGCCCGTCGGCGTCCAGTCGGTATTGCTTATTCTCGATTTCGCGGACCTCGACGTCGCCTTCCTCCTCGAGGACGTGGCTGAGCAATCCATTGTCGGGCGCGCAAAAAAAATATCGCAGGCTCTTGGCGATTAGAGGACGCCGCTCACCGCCGACTCCCGGATCGACGACCGCCACATGAATGGTGCCGTCGGGGAAGTACTTGTAGCAGGATTTCCAAGCATAGGCGCCGTCCTGCACGTCGTGGGAACGGATGTGATGGCTGAGATCGACGATCGTGGCCTGGGGATTGATCGAGAGGATCACGCCCTTCATGCTCGCCACAAACCAGTCGCGGTTTCCGAAGTCGGTGAGCAGCGTGATGATGGAGGCGGGATGCGGCATGAAACCGCCTTCGACGGTCGGAACGACTAAAATTCCTCGAACTTGATGTCGATGACTTCGTATTCGACCGTCTTAACCGGTGTCTTCACCTCAATGAAGTCGCCGACGCGTTTTCCGATCAAGGCACGCCCGACGGGGGATTGAATCGAAATCCGGTTGAACTTCATATCGGCCTCGTCCTGGCCCACCAGCGTGTATTGACGCTTCGCCTGGGACTCCTGCTCGATGACGGACACCGTAGCCCCGAAGACGATGGTGTCCGACGTGCGTCCCGCGATTTCCACGACGCGGGCATCGGCGAGCTTCGATTCGAGTTCGGCGATGCGCGCCTCGATGAAGCCTTGACGCTCCTTGGCCGCGTCGTACTCCGCGTTCTCGCTCAGATCCCCGTGCGCGCGTGCCTCCGCGATGGCTTCGATCACTTGCGGGCGCTCTACCTTCCGGAGGCGATCGAGTTCGGCCTTCAGGGCATCGTATCCTTTCTTAGTAATCGGTGTCGGCATAGGACAGGTGTTCCTCTCAAGAACGGTGAACAAACCGGGCGCCGCTACAGCCCGCCGTGGTACTCCTGCAGCGAGCGGATAGTCAATTCCTTTTTGAGAGTCGCTTCAATGCCCATGACCGCTGCCCGCGCTCCGCGCATGGTCGTGTAATAGGCCAGTCCCTTGTTCAGCGATTCCCGGCGGATGGACAGCGAATCGGCATGGGAGGCCGCGTTTCCCACGGTGTTGACGACCAGCGCCACTTCGCCGTTCTTGATGTGGTCGACGATGTGAGGCCGCCCTTCGGTGACCTTCAACACGGGTTTCGCATCGACTCCATGCTCGCGCAGATATCCCGCCGTACCGCTGGTCGCCTGCACGGCGAATCCCAGGCGATGCAGGTGCCTCGCCACCTCGAGCGCGGCGGGACGATCGCTTTCCTTGACGCTGATGAATGCGGTGCCGCCTCGCGGAAGCATCGGTCCGGCAGCGGCCTGCGATTTCGCGAAGGCCCACCCAAAATCTGCATCGATGCCCATGACTTCGCCGGTCGATTTCATTTCCGGCCCGAGCAACACATCCACGCCGGGAAATTTATTGAACGGAAACACGGCTTCCTTGACGGAAAGATGACGCGGTTGCGGCGCCGAGGTAAATCCGAGGTCGTCCAACGTGCGTCCGACCATGGTTTTCATGGCCAGTTTCGCCAGCGGCACGCCGATGGCTTTACTGACGAACGGCACCGTCCGCGATCCCCGCGGATTCACCTCCAGCACATAGACGGTATGATCTTTCACGGCAAATTGCGCATTCATCAGGCCGACGACGCCAAGTTCCAACGCCAACGCCGTCATTTGGCGGCGGATGTCTTCAACCACGGCCTCGTCGAGCGAATAGGGCGGCAGCGAACAGGCGGAGTCGCCGGAATGGACCCCCGCCTCCTCGATGTGCTCCATGATGCCGGCAACGACGACGCGGCGGCCGTCGCAGATGGCGTCGGCATCCACTTCGATCGCGTCGGAGAGATATTTGTCGATCAATACCGGATTCTTGTCCGAGGCCTGGACAGCCGAACCCATGTACCCGAGCAAGCCGGATTCATCGTAGACGATTTGCATCGCGCGGCCGCCCAGCACGTAGGACGGGCGCACCATGACGGGATAGCTGATTCTGGCGGCAATCGCCACCGCTTCGTCGACCGAGCGTGCCACGCCGCTCTCCGCCTGCTTAAGCCCCAGCGCCGTGAGGAGCTCGCGAAAGCGTTCCCGATCTTCCGCGCGATCGATGGCATCCGGACTCGTGCCCAGAATCGGCACACCGGCTTTCGAGAGCGGAATCGCCAATTTCAGCGGCGTTTGTCCGCCGAATTGCAACACGACCCCCAACGGCTGCTCGCGGTGAATGATGTTCAGCACGTCTTCTTCGGTCAACGGCTCAAAGTACAATCGGTCCGACGTATCGTAATCCGTGCTCACGGTTTCAGGATTGCAGTTGACCATGATGGTCTCGATGCCTTCGTCGCGCAGCGCCATAGCCGCATGCACGCAGCAATAATCGAACTCGATGCCCTGGCCGATCCGGTTCGGGCCGCCTCCGAGGATGATCACCTTTTTTCGTGTCGTCGGGCGCGCCTCGCACTCGCTTCCGTACGTGGAATAGAGATATGGCGTGTGCGCCTCGAACTCCGCCGCGCAGGTATCCACGCGTTTGTACGTCACCGACCGTGCCTGAGACGTTCGATGAGCGCGAACGGTCGCCGCCGGCCAGCCGGTCAGCTGCGCGATGCGCTCATCCGAGAAGCCCAGCTCTTTCGCGTCCCAGAGCAGGGCATTGTCGAGCGACGGCGGACGCTTGCCTGCCTCTCCGATCAGCCGCTGCTCGAATGTTACGAGGTCACGCAACTGTTCCAGGAACCACGCATCGATCTTTGTCAGCGAGAACAGCTCCTCGTTCGACATTCCCAGCCGCATGCCGTCGGCCAGATGCCACATGCGCTCCGCCATGGGGCTGCGCAGCTGCTGGCGAAGCCGTTCCACCGCCCCTTGCCGGTCAAACGCGTCGGGAATGCCCCGGTCGATGCCCAGCCGCGAGGCGAGCCCGTTCAGATCCAGCTCAAGGGAACGGATCGCCTTCTGCAAGGATTCTTTGAAGGTGCGCCCGATGGCCATCACTTCGCCGACCGATTTCATTTGCGTCGTCAGCGTGGGATCGGCCCCTTTGAATTTCTGAAACGCAAAGCGCGGAATTTTCACCACGACGTAGTCGATGGTCGGCTCGAACGAGGCCTTCGTCACACCCGTGATGTCGTTGGTGATTTCGTCCAATGTGTAGCCCACGGCGAGTTTGGCGGCGATCTTCGCGATGGGGAACCCCGTCGCCTTCGACGCCAACGCCGAACTGCGCGAGACGCGTGGATTCATTTCGATGACGACCATGTCGCCGTTGTCGGGGTTGAGGCCGAACTGAATGTTCGATCCGCCCGTATCGACGCCGATCTCGCGGATGATGCGCAACGCGGCGTCGCGCATCCGCTGGTATTCTTTGTCCGTGAGCGTCATGGCCGGTGCGACGGTGATGCTGTCGCCGGTATGCACGCCCATCGGATCGAAATTCTCGATCGGACAGATGATGACGACGTTGTCCTTGAGGTCCCGCATGACCTCGAGCTCGTATTCCTTCCATCCGATCAGCGACTGCTCGATCAAAACCTGCCCGACGGGACTCATCGCCAAGGCCCAGTCGATCAACTTTTCGAACTCTTCCCGGTTGTACGCGATATTGCCGCCGGTGCCGCCCATCGTAAACGACGGCCGGATAATGGCCGGGAATCCGACGCGGTCCAGGACGCGGATGGCTTCCTCGCGGCTCCGGGCGGTCCCGCTTTCCGGCACCCGCAGCCCGATCCGCTGCATCGCCTGCTTGAACGCGTCGCGATCTTCCGCCTTGTGGATGGCGTCTGCAGAGGCCCCGATCAAGGCCACCCCGTATTTTTCCAACGTTCCCCGCTTCACGAGGCCCATCGTGGCGTTCAGGGCGGTTTGTCCTCCCATCGTCGGAAGTAAGGCGTCCGGCCGTTCCCGCTCGATCACCTTTTCCACCACGTCCAACGTGATGGGCTCGACATAGGTCCGATCCGCCAGTTCGGGATCGGTCATGATGGTGGCCGGGTTGCTGTTGATCAACACGACCCGGTAACCCTCTTCTTTGAGGGCTTTGCAGGCCTGCGTGCCAGAATAGTCAAATTCGCACGCCTGTCCGATCACAATCGGACCGGACCCGATCAATAAAATATTATGAATGTCGGTGCGTTTCGGCATGGAGAAACTAACTGGCCTTCGGCAACGGCCCAATCGCCGGTTTATAGGGCGCGGGAGCAGGCGCCGGTGGGCCGCCTGCGGCCTGATAATAGCGCATCGCCTCAGGCATCCACGCCTCCAACTGGTTGATGCGGGTCACGTCGGAGGGATGCGTCGAAAGAAACTCAGGGATCGCGTGCTGCGAGCGGAAGCACAATTTGTCGATCATTTGCCGCGGGCACCCGCTCATGCGTTCCCAGAACGGCACCGCTTCGCGCGGGTCGTACCCGGCCTGCGACATCAACCGCAGGCCGATATAATCGGCTTCGGACTCCTGCTTTCGATTGAACGGCAGCGACACGTTGACGCCGTAGGCGCCCAGAAGACCTTGAATGGCGCCTCCGCTTGACGAACCCGCGGCCGCAGCGCCGATGGCGCCGAGTTGAGCGATCTGGTCGATGATGCTCCGGCTCATGCGTTCAACCCCGTGGCGCTGCAACGCATGCGCGATTTCGTGTCCCATCACGGTGGCGAGGCCCGCATCCGTCTTCGTATGCTTCAAGATGCCGGTGAACACGGCCACTTTGCCCCCCGGCAGACAGAATGCATTCACCATCTTTTCGTCTTCGATGACCGCAAACTCCCACTGGTATTCGGGCTTGTTGGCGACAGTCGCAATCTTCCGTCCCACCCGTTGAATCTGCTCATTAATGTCGGGATTCTCACTCAGACGCGCCTCCCGCAGGACTTCGCGATAGGCGCCGAGACCGAATTCCAGTTCCTTTTCTTCCGAGAAAAAGATCAGCTGATCGCGCGCGGTTCCCGGCGCGCGATAGCAGCCTGAGAGCGTTCCGAGCAGACCGGCAACTGCACCGGTGCCTAACACCGCGCAGAGTCCCAGTGCACCGCGGAGTCCGAATGCCAGGACCGCACGGCGCCCCACCTCGCTGTCGAGGACCTGCGAACGCGCTGCCGGATCGACCGGCTTGTTGTGTGTCGAGCGTCCCATGGCGATGCTACGGCATCCAGAGATACATGAACTGAGGGCTTCCACCGCGGACAATGGAGAGCAAATCCATATTCGCCAAACTGCTCAATCCTGATCCGCCGCCCAAGACCCGCGAGTAGATGTTGTTCTGGTATTCGCCGCTCCTCCTGTAGGTCACGACCCGGGCGTCCGTAAGTCCGGCGTTCTTTTTCGCGCGCTCGATCGCCTCGTCGAGGTATCCAATGTCGTCGACGAGACCCGCCTCCTTCGCCTGCTCTCCCGAATAAATGCGCCCGTCGGCCAGCTTTTTGATTTGGTCGGCAGACAGCTGTGGCCGTCCGTCTTGAACGACCATTAAGAACCGTTGATAGAACGAATCGATCACGCCTTGAAATATCGCCTTTTCCTCGGCCGTCATGGTGCGGAAGGGCGAGCCCATGTCCTTACGCGGTCCGGACGTAATGGCATTGGCCTCGACGCCCACCTTTTCCAAAAGTCCCTTCGCGTTCACCGTCAGCATGATGACGCCGATGCTGCCGGTCACCGTCGAGGGATGGACGAAAATCGCGTCGGTCGCCATCGCCAGATAATAGCCGCCGGAGGCCGCCACATCCATCATCGACGCAATGATCGGAATTTTCTTATTCGCCTTGAAGGTCTTGAGCTCGTGATAGAGGATATCGGAGGCGTTGACGGTGCCGCCAGGGCTGTTGATCCGGAGCACCAGTGCCTTGATCTTGTCGTCTTTGGCCGCCTTGGTCAATTCCTCTTTGAACGAGGCCAGGAGATTCGGCTGCGGCAGCAGTCCCTCCTTTTCGGACGAGCTGATCACGCCCGAGAGGTCCATCAACAGAACTTTGTTGTCGCCGGAACCGGACAACTGGACCTCCTGCACCGGCCCAGGCGGCTCGAGCAGGTTGACCGTGATACATCCCGAGTGGACGAGAACCACCGACATCAAGCCGGCACACAAAACATTCCTCTGCATCTTAGCCATTCGATTTCTCCATCAGTTGGACGAATTCGGTGAAGAGATAGGCCGAATCGTGAGGCCCCGGGGACGCTTCCGGGTGATATTGTACCGAAAACACCGGATGATCCATACAGGCCAACCCTTCAATCGACCGGTCGTTCAAACTCATGTGCGTGACAGCCGCCTTGCCAAAGGCGGTGGCAATGACGGGAGGGCGCTCGGGAACGGCATCGCTCAGCCCGGGTACTTGGACGGCGAAATTATGATTTTGCGAGGTGATTTCGACCTTTCTCGTCCGGAGATCCATCACGGGATGATTGGCGCCGTGGTGGCCGAACTTCAACTTATACGTCTTGAGCCCGAGCGCCAGGCCGATAATTTGATGGCCCAGGCAAATGCCGAAGATCGGCCGACGACCGATCAACTGCCGCATCGCTTCCACCGCATACGATACCGCCTCGGGATCGCCAGGCCCGTTCGAGAGAAAGATGCCGTCCGGCTCGAGCGCGTCCACCTGCGCGGCCGTGGTGGACGCGGGCACGACGTGTACATCGCAGCCGACGTCGATCAGCCGTCGGAGAATATTATGCTTCACGCCGAAATCGTAAGCCACCACCTTCCAGCGGCGTCTCCCGACGCCGGTATCGGACGCCGGTATCCATTCGCCGGAACCATCGGTCCAATCGTAGCCGGCCCGGCACGTCACCTGCGAGGCCAAATCCCGTCCGATCCTCCCAGGGGCCCGGCGGGCCATGTCCACAGCGCGCTGAGGATCGTTTCCTGCGTGCGAAATCACACCCGGCTGTGAGCCATGTTCGCGCAAATGGCGGGTCAGCGCCCGCGTATCC
>JBKPKC010000340.1:0-6276 GCA_046765595.1 Nitrospirota bacterium | reverse complement strand
GTGTTCTTCAACAAATCGACCGCCAACTGCGCGAGTCCGGTCACGCCGGTGGCAAAGGACTTCATCGGCATATAGGTGACTTCAGGGTCTTCGATCGCGCCTTTCACCGAGAACATCGCCGTCGCGACTCCCTTCCGCTCTCCGGCGAACAGCCGGCCGAACAACGGAATCGTCTTGAGAAACTGCGAATACGATCCGAAGGGACTGACGGCCCACACCATGTCCACCTGATCGGTGGGAAGATCGTAATTGCCCGCCGCCGTGATCTTCACGATGGGACTGTCGATGATGAGATTTTCCGTTTCGAACAGGCCGTTGCGCATGATCACGGTCGCGGTAATCTTGTTGTACGGCAATCCTTCCTTCTCCAAATCGACCTTGCCCTGGAGGACTGCCGGAAGATTCAAGATGCTCACGATCTTCCAGATCGCCCGCTCTTCGGACTTGAAGATGCGGCCGTTCTCGAGCAAGAGGTCGGTCTTCCCATTGAGCGTCGGATAGATGCCGTGCGGATTGCGTCCGTGGCCGCGCACCGTACCGGTCACCCGCGCTTCGCCCGTCACGCCGCCCTCTTTGG
Organism: Nitrospirota bacterium; assembly: GCA_046765595.1. Lineage (GTDB taxonomy): Bacteria > Nitrospirota > Nitrospiria > Nitrospirales > Nitrospiraceae > Nitrospira_C. The sequence goes on along the minus strand of JBKPKC010000340.1, from coordinate 5,699 downwards.
AACCGGCCAGCCGATAGATATCCTCGACCAGCAACCCCGTCGCCCGCATCGAAACTTCCGCCTCGGCCGGCTCTCCGCGCGGCAGTTGAACGACGACCCGGCCGGCAATGTCACCGTTCGTGGACTGGCCCGACAACCGATCCAAATCGAGGACACCGTCCTGGATGGTCAGCCGGGCGGAGAGGGCACCGAACTTCAGATGTTTGTAATGCCCCCGCGCAATGGAGGCCGTTGCGTGGAATTTGCTGTTGGCCGCCAGCCATTCGAGCAAGTCTCGAATGGGCGCACGCTGGCCTTTCGGAATCAAGAGATCGATGTCCATCTGATTGGATTCCATTTTGGCCGTGATCGCGGGCTTGGTCGTCCAATTGCGCATGGTCCCTTCGAGCGTAAGATCGCTATCCATCAGACGGAACGACAGCCGCTTGAGTTCCGCCGTGTCGCGCGCGACCAGCAGCCGCACGTACAGATCCTGGATCGGCCCGTCCGTCCCCTTCACCGTCATCAAGCCATTACTGAGCGCAAGCCATCCGGTGGTTTTCCAGTTCCGCCAATCCCGGTCCTTGCCCTTGATGTCGAGCGAGAGTTCGAGATTCCCCGCTTCGAATCCCCCTTTGGCAATCCATTCGGGAAGAGAGGAGAGGGACACGGTACCCGTCGCAAGCGCGGCGTCGATCAGGAACTTGTCGCCGAGTTGGATTTTTCCTTTGACCGGCAGGCGAAAGGGAGGCACCGCAAGCTCCAGGCGGCTCAGCATCAGGTCCTTCGAGCGAAGAATGTCGCCTTCAAACGTGATGGTCACGGGGGCGCCGGTGGGCTTCTCGAGAACGGATGGCACGGTGATCCGGGCGTCCGTCAGTCCCACTTCTCCCCGCAAATGCGGAGCACCGGTGGCGCCCGTGATCACGACGATGGCGCTGGCCAGCCCCTCGATCACCCCCTGCGGCAGCGATTTGGCCGGCATCAGTTGGGCCATGTGCGTCGCGTCCCCGGTGACGCGTACTGCCAAATCTCGGAACATGCTCCCCGTTCCGCCGGTGATTCCGCCTTGCACCTGCACCGTCAGATCGCCGAGATGGGCGGTCACCTGATCGAACTGTGTTTCCCCTTCGGCCAGCACGAACCGGCCTTGCAGGGCGGTCAACCGCTCCGGCAAATACGTATTCGTCAGGTTGACGTGTTGCGCCCTGATCTCGCCGCCGGCGAACGTGACCGCGGTCGGCGGCCCGACCAATCGGAACACGGGCATGGCCATGCCTTCGACGTCGCGCGAGGACGCCAGCACGCGCGACAACAGCTCGGACTTCACCGTCGTGGAAAGAAATTGCAGCAGATCGCCCGCCGCCATGGTGCCGCTGATCTCCATCTCGACCCACGGCCCCTGCTCGAGAAATGAGAGCTGGCCCTTGCTGTCCGTCATGTGAATCGTCCCGTACAACCCGCTCAGCTTGGACACGCGAATCCGTCCGGCCTCGACGACGATATGGGCGTCCAAATCCTTGGCAGGGACTCGGCCTTGCCCGAGCAAGGCCTCCCCCTTCTGTAGACGAAATTCGCCAGTGACCGCCAGCTGGGGACCATCGACGTAGGAACCCGTCACCGTGGCCGAGAGGACTTCGACGGCTCCCTTGATCTGGCGTTCCTCCATGACGGAGGGCAATTGCGGGTGAATCCAGGCCGGTGGAATTTTCGAGAGCAAGTCGCTGATCTGCACCGGGGTCGAGGAAAAGGTCACCGCAAAGGTCGGCTGCGGCGCGAGCAGCCCCGACAGGCTTGCCTTGCCCGTCACCGAAAGCTGTTCCATGGTGCCGGTCAGATCCGAGAGCAGGACATCGTATCCAGCCACGCCAGGAAAGATCTTAATGGCGCTGCGCGCATTCACCCGTCCGTGCAGCAATTCGGGAACCGGCCGCGGACCGAAGAAATCCGCCGCATCGCGAAGGCTCAAGTTGGCGGTCTCGACCAACCCGTCGAATTGGATCGGAAAGGACAGTCGTTTGTTCTCATCGAGGGCGAGCGTCTGCTGCTCGGCTTTCCGGAAGGTGCCCGAGAGCGACATGGCGGACAACCCCTGCGCACTCTGATGCGACGCCGACAGATGCAGATCGGCTTGTCCCCGCTCGAGAAAAATCTCCAAGGCGGCCTCCACGGACTGCAGCTTCAACGTCCGAGGACCGTCAGGCCTCGCCTCGTCGATCACGATGACGGTGCCGTTCAACAGTGTGGCCTCTCTGATGCGGAAAATCCGCGTCAACATCTGCAAGGCCTCTTCGTCGCCGGCTGGAATCGGCGGCTCCCGGTCGAGCAGGTTCCAGTGGCCGGAGCGGTCGCGACGGAGCGTCAACGTCGGTTCCTCGATCAACAACCGTTTGCCGACCACCTGCTTGCGCAGCAGCGGAATCAGCCGCAGCACCAGGTCCAACCTCTTGGCGGACAGCAGCACGCCGTCCTCATTGCGATCGTGAATGACGATCTGCGTCATTTCCAGGCGGATAGAAGGAAATAGGACGAGCTTGACCCGATGCACGTCGATTTTGCGGCCGAGGTTCTGCTCGAGCTGATGGAGGAAAAAGTCCTTGAGGTAGTCTTCACCGGTCAGGTACGGAGAAAACCACAGGAAGGCGACGCCGCCGATCACGAGACATGCGATGAGGGCGACGACAACGCGCGTTGGGGACACTCAACATCTCCACTGTGAGCGAGAGACAGGCATAGGCCGCTGAACACATCCGGACCGCACGGAACACCTGACAAGGACGCGTCCCTGACGGGGTGACATCGGCGAGCAGCGTTCTACCAGCCCAAAGGTCATCTTACCGAATCATTTCGTCGAAAGCTAGCAAGCCCGCGAACCAACAGGGGATTTTCGTCTTTCGACGTTCGAATTCTCTTGGTGGGAAGCCGTAACACCGCTATAATCGCCGCGGCCGCTCAGTCGACTACGCTCACGACGTGACGAACTCCGCTTCCACGCCTCCACTGTCCTGGCTGATTCTTGCGTTGCTATTCGGCACGAGCGTCGTCACCTATGTTGATCGCGTCAACATCTCCGTGACGGCGCGACAGATGATGCCCGCCTTCGGCCTGACCCAGCAGGAGATGGGCTGGGTGTTCTCGGCCTTCGTGGTCGGCTACGCGCTGTTTCAACTTCCCGGCGGGTGGCTCGCGGACCGCTGGGGCGCACGACGCGTGCTTACCGTCGCCCTTGTCTGGTGGTCGGTCTGCACGGGACTCACCGCAGTGGTCGCCGTGTCGCCTCTGGCCGGCACGCTGGGCATCGTGGGCGCGCTTGCAGCCGTGCGCTTTGCGCTGGGCCTCGGTGAAGGCGTGGCGCTCCCCTCGTTCAATCGCGCCGTCGCCAATTGGATGCCGCCGAATGCACGCGGGCTGGGCATTGGGATCGCGATCGGCGGAATTGGCTTGGGATCCGCCGTCACGCCTCCGATCGCCGCCTGGGTAATGGTGAATTGGCGATGGCAAGCGGTGTTTTATCTTTCCTCCGGCCTCGGCGTGCTGATGGCCCTGCTCTGGTGGATCCTCGCCCGTGACCGGCCAGAGGAGCATCCGTGGTCGCGGTTGTCCCGGTACCCGACGGAGAGTTCCCGATTACAGCATCCGGACACCGTCTTCCGCCTGTCGCTGCTCCGGAATCCCACCATCTGGTGGTTGGTGTTGAGCTATAGCTGTCTGGGCTATGTGGCATATGTCTATCTCTCGTGGTTCTACTTGTATCTCGTCAATGTCAGAGGATTCGACGCTCTTCGAGGCGGACTCTATGCATCGGCCCCGTTTCTGGCCATTCTGATCGGCTGCCCCATGGGCGGCTGGGTCACCGACCGGTTGGCCGCCACCTACGGGATTACCCGTGGGCGGTTGCTGGCCGGCATGTCGGGAATGGCTTTCGCAGGCGCCGCCATCACGGCTGGAGCCTTTGCCGATTCTGCGGTTGTCGCGATTGCCAGCCTTTCGGCGGGCGCCGGTTGTCTGTATTTCGCCGTGGGGGCCTATTGGGCGTCCACCAGCGATTTGTCCAAGACACATGCGGGAGCCTTGTCAGGCCTGATGAACACCGGAGCGAATCTCGGCGGCGCGATTTCCCCCACTCTCACGCCATGGATGGCCGAACAATGGGGATGGCCTACGGCGCTCGCCGCGGCAGGAGCCGTGGCATTGGTCGGTGCGATCCTTTGGCTGAAGATTGATCCTGCGCAGAATTTGGACAGGTGATGCAGCCATTGCCACCGGTGACGCGCCCTTGATAGATTCCTCACAATGACGATGGAATTCAAGAAAATCGACCCGCGCGTCACGATCACGACCAAGTTCGGCGAGATCAAAATTCGCTTTTATCCGGAAGCCGCGCCACGCCACATCGAAAACTTCATCAATCTTGTCAAAATGGAGTTTTACAACGGTACGACCTTTCACCGGATTGTGCCCGGATTCGTCATTCAAGGCGGCGACCCGCTTAGCAAGGAACCGGACCGGCTGAAACATGGCTCGGGCGGCCCCGGCTATTGGCTCAATCCCGAACTGAGCGACCGGCCGCATAAGCGCGGTGCCATCTCCATGGCGAAGACGCCGCGGGACGGCTCGAGCACACGCGACTTCAACGACAACGGCTCGCAGTTCTTTATTTGTCTGGCGGACAACGGTGGGCTGGATCGACGGTACAGTATCTTCGGTGAAGTGATTCGCGGAATGGACGTGGTGGACAAGATCGCGGCAGTGCCCAGGGATGAGTACAACAATCCGCTCGAGCCGATTATGATGACGATCACGGTGAAGGAGTAGACGGGATAGTGGGGCCACTAACTCCGTCCTGAACGTCGTCGAACGAACCATCGAACATTGAGTCTCGCCGTCGCCGCGTGGGCAAGGACGCGTCCGGATAAACGATTGCGACGCAATCGGTGGGCCGGTGAGCGAGAGGATTGCCCAGGGTTGGACAGGGTGAGACTGCCGATGCCGACCACAGCAACAGCACATGCAACCCATCGCAAGTCGCAGGTGACCCACCATCCTCCTCTTTGATTGATGAAGTGAAACTCTTGCCTGACTGCTGAAGTCGTGAGGACGACTCGTGGTCGCCGTCAGTTTTTCGGATTCAAGCCGAGGGATTTGACTGATTCACGGGCGGCCGCCCGCGCCTTGATCGCCGGATTCAGAAGCCGCCCAGGGTCGGCATGCTCGCCGATCTCCGCCACTTTCTTGCACTGATGGATGACTTCGTTGAGCGAGACCGAAGCCTCGCTTTGGCGAGAATCGGAAGCAGGGATCTGCGTCAGAAGCGTCTCGGCATAGCGTGAGGCTTCCGCGCAGTGATGAATGATCGCCTTCGCATCACCCATCCCGCCGTGCGCGACCATTTCTTCGGCGTTCTTGAGCAAGCCGTCCGCTTGTCCTTGAAGCGCACTGTCCGGAGAGGGACCGGCAGACACGAGTTCTGCGCCTGCGATGAGACCAGAGAGGACAATGACCGTCACCAAGACCGAACGCATGCCATCCTTCCGCATCAATACGGTAACCGTGCCGGCACTTCTTTCGGGGTGGACGTCAGTTCCCGATAGAGCCGGTGGAATTCTTCAGTGGTGAGGCTCGGATCCCGGAGCTTGGCGAGGCTGGTCTGATCAATGGGATACTCGACCGTGTCGTCGAAATTCGAGGAAGCAATCGTCACGAAACGCGGAGGAAACAGC
>JBKPKC010000339.1:0-6365 GCA_046765595.1 Nitrospirota bacterium | reverse complement strand
TGCCCGAGCTTCATACAGACAAGCGCGAGGAGCTGGGTCAGATAGTCGTGTAAATCTGTGGCGAGCCGTTTCCGTTCACGCTGCTCGGCAAGATTCAATTCGGTCGAAAGCGCCCTGAGCCGTGCGTGCAGCTGGGTCAACTCCTGTGTCCGCTCAGCCACGCGCGTTTCCAATTCCTGCGTGAACGACCGTAGCCGTTCTTCCGTCCGCTTACGTTCCGTGACGTCGAAGTTGATGCCGACCATGCGCACGGGCCGTCCCTGGTGATCATTCATCACCTGGCCCTTTGCAGCCAGCCAGCGGATTTCTCCGTCCCCGCGCACCACGCGGAACTCGTGTTCGAGCGCGCCGGTTTCTTCGACGGCTTTTTTAACCGACTCCTCGACCAACGGGAAGTCATCCGGATGCACTCTTCGGTAGAACTCCTCGGCCGATGGCGTCACGCCCTGTTCGGGGATCCCCAGCAGGGCGCATTCTTTGCGGTCCCACCGGGTGTCGTTGGTCGCCAGATCAACATCCCAGGCGCCCATTTGTCCCGCCTCGAGCGCCAGGCGGAGCCGCTCTTCGCTTTCCCTGAGGGCTTCTTCCATCCGCCGCCGGTCCGTAATGTCGGCCATGACTTTCGTGAAGCCGACCGTCCGTCCCTTCTCGTCGATGCGCGGCACATAGGCGCACCGCATATAGCGGGTGCCGATCCGTTCAAAGGGAATGGGCGCCTCGAAATCGGACCGGATGCCTGACAGCGCAGTATCGACATAGGTGCGGATGCTCTCATAGGCGTTGGTGCCGACCACTGCTTCCAACAGTTTGCCCACGACCTCCTCGGGCGCGAGGCCTAAGCGATCCACATACGCACGATTGACATATCGCAGACGACATTCCGCGTCGCAATAGGCCATCGCAATGGGGGAGCTGTCGGTGACGAGGCGCAGCAGTTCCTCGCTGCGGCGCAAGGCTTCTTCCGCCAGACGGCGCTGCGTAATGTCGGTTGCGACGCCGAGCACATAGTTGGCCTTACCCTGTTCGTTGAGAATGGGCCGTTTAACGGTTTGCAGCCAGCGGACGCCGCCCGAGGCGTCGGTGATCACTTCTTCGGCGATGAACACCTCATGAAGCCCCTCGAGGACTTCCCGGTCGTGGCCCTGAAAATGCGTCACCTGCTCCGCGTGCGGATTGAAATCGCTATCGGTCTTGCCGAGCAATTCTTCGACGGTCGTGCCGTAGCAGTCTGCGACCGCCCGATTCACCAGCGTGAACCGGCCCTGACTGTCCTTGACGAAAATCAGATTCGGATCCGTGTCGATGATTTGGCGGATGAAGGCATGGGACCGTTGAAGGGCGTCCTCGGTCTGCTTTCGTTCCGTGATGTCCTGCACCACGACGTTCACACCGAGCACCGTGCCGTCGCGGCGCTTGAAGGGGTAATAGTTCGCCAGCCAATAGCGGACATTGCCAGGATCGGCCGGCGGCTCCCCTTCGATCTCGACATTCATCGCCGCTTCGCCGGCCTCCACCACACGCCGGAGCACCGGCTCGAGACGATCGGCCAGGACGGGGGACAGCACCTCTCTCAGGCTACGCCCAATGTAGGCCTCGACGGGAAACCCATTGATGTCGGCGAGCGTCTGATTGATCCTCACGAAACGCAGGTCCGTATCCATGAACGCCAGACCCGCTGGGCTTGTCTGGTAGAGACGGTCGAGCTCTTCGGCCTGTCGCTCAGCCTCAGTGCGGCTCTCCCTCAGGTCTTCCTCGACCTGTCGGTGGTCATGAATGTCGGTGGACGTCCCGATCCAGCGGACGATGGCGCCGGTATCAGCACCGATGGGAACCGCACGGGCCAGTTGCCAGCGATACTGACCGTCGGCACGCTGGAGGCGGTGTTCGAATTCGTAGGCTTTGCCGATCTTTAGGCATTCGAGCCAGCGATCGGACACGAGCTGCCGGTCTTCGGGATGAATCGCCCCGAGCCATCCGAATCCGATCGCCTCGTCGAGCCTGAGGCCCATGTATTCGAGGCCGGGTCGATTGACATATTCGACGAATCCCGAGGCGGTCGCGATGAAGACGACTTGCGGCATGGTATCGGCCAATGTCCGATACCGCGCCTCGCTCTCGCGCAAAGCGCTTTCCGCTGCGACGCGCCGCAACCGTTCGCCGAGCCGGGCCTGGTCGTCCAGGCGACGGAGACGCTCGGCGCACGTCTCTCGCTCCGCCAGGTGCTCTCTCAGCGAAGTGTTTTCTCGAAGCAGTTCCTCGTATGTCGGCGTCGTGTCGGGCATCGAAAGAGCCATTGCACCGTGGAACGTTCAATGCACCTTAACGGATCGATGCGTCCATTGAACATTCGACAGTGGTCTTTCGTGTCACCGCCCCGATTGTCTCGTACAAATGGTCGGCCGCGCTTTCCTTGGTCAAAAACGCCGACGCGCCAGCGGCTCTCATCGACTTGACGATGTGTTCCGCTTCATTGACCGACAGGCCGACAACATAGGTGTTCGGCAATTCCTCACGGATCCGTTTCGTCGCCTCAATCCCGTCCAACCGCGGCATGTTGACGTCCATGACGATCAAATCGGGCTTGAGCAGCCGCGCCAGCGTGATCGCCTCTTCCCCGTCTCCTGCCTCGGCGATGATGTCCAAGTTGGGATACCCGTCCAGGATGCTGCGCAATCCCTGACGAACCATTGCGTGGTCGTCCACCAACAATACCCGTACCGGGCGCGACGGCACAGCCGGCTGTGCATTGAGAGTGCCGTTTCCATCAGTTTGAGCAGGCAATGCCGCCTTCGGAGCGTTCCCGCCCGTGCCGATGGCGATCTCCGGCCGCCCTGCACCGACAGTGACTCCGAGAGTGACCGTCGTACCGGCATCCGGTTGTGACTCCAGCTCCATCCACCCGTCGATCGCTTCCATGCGCTCGCGGATGCTGAAGAGACCGAATTTGTCGCCCTTCGATTCCCGTATGGCGACGGGATCGCACCCGATGCCGTCGTCGTGGACGACGATCTCGAACCTCCCCTGGCCGTCCTCGGTCATTGTTACGGAGGCGCGGTCCGTGCCGGCATGCTTCAGCACGTTGAAGAGCAGCTCCCGGACGCACTGAAACAGCATCGTCGTATGATCTTCGGACAACGGAGGTGTGACGGCCGGCACGTCGACATGGACCAGCAACCCCTGCTGCTCCATTCGTTCCCCCAGCCAGCGGAGACCGGCCGCCAACCCGAACTGCCGCAAGGTCGGCGGCATCAATTCGGCGACGACGGTCCGCGTATAGGTCAGGCTTTGATCAATGAGTTGATCCGCCTCCTGCAGCACGGCGCATGCCGGATGCGGGGTAATCATCTGAGAGGCGTGATTCATCTTCAGCCGGGTGACGACGAGCATTTGTGCCAAATAATCGTGGAGTTCTCCGGCGATGCGCTGGCGTTCACGCTGTTCCGTGAGGGTCAAGTCCTGAGCAAGCCCCCGCAGGCGATCATGCGTCCGCACCAACTCCTTCGTCCGTTCGTTGACGCGACGTTCAAGCTCCTTGGTCCATTCCTGCCGCTGCATCTCCGCGTGCTTGCGTTCGGTAATGTCGAATGTCACGCCGACAAAGCGCGTGGGACGTCCGTCGCCGCTATAATGGATACGGCCATATGGTGCGACCCAACGCAGTTCGCCGGTATCCGCACGGCGGATTCGATGCTCGGCTTGGTAGAGGTTGCCGCTGTTCCTCGCGTTCTTCATCGCCTGGCGGACCACGGGTTTATCGTCTTCATGGACGAGCACCCACCAATGCTTGGTCGACGCGTGCGAGGCCTCCGGGTCATACCCGAGCAGCAATGCGTTCTGGCGGTTCCACACGACGCGTCCCGTTCGCAGATCCACGTCCCATGTACCCATGCCTGCTCCGTCGGTAGCAAAGCGGAGGCGCTCCTCCTGCTCGGCCACCTGCTCGGCGCGTTGCCGCGTCTCATGAAGCAGGTGGCGCCGCTCCTTCGCCATGGCCACGTAATTCGAGACCGCTTCCAGTAATTCCAGATCATCGGGGTCGAACGACTGCCGGGTATTGCTTGCAAACGCGAGCGTGCCAAGAAGCCGCTCGCCGACGATCAGCGGGAAACAGGCGTAGGCCGTGGACCCCACGGCTTGCATTCGCGAGGCCTTCGGATCGTTCGACGCCTGGAGGCGATCGACGATCACGGGCTGTCGTACCGCCGCCGACGTGCCGCACAGGGCCTGTCCGAAACGAAGGAACATCAATGGTTCGAGCGCGTCGTCGGGAATACCGGCCCACGAGGTCAGAAGGATTCCGCCGTTGTCAGGCGTCACGTCATAATCCAGGAAGCTGTCGAGTCCGACGCTGGTCCGTAGCGAGACGAAAATGTCCTGCATCACCTCGTTCGGATCGTCGACGCGGAGCAGCTGATCCATGGTCTTGCTCAACAATTGCTGACGCACGGTATGCGTTCGGAGTTCCAGTTCCGCCCGCTTGCGCGGATCGATATCTTCAATGACACCGATCAAGGATTGAATCCGTCCTCCTGCGTCCCATTGGATCGACAGGGTCACCATCACCCAGATCGTGTCCCCGTCCGGACGTATCAGGCGCTGTTCGAGCGAAACTTCGGAAATGCCGCCGAGCAGCAGCGTGCCGACCTGACTTTCATGCTCGGCCCGGTCGTCGGGATGCGTGAGGTCGCGCAGCTCCTGTTTCATCAGGTCGTGCTCGGCCCGGCCGGTGATGCTGCACAGCTTGTCGTTGACCCGCAGTAAGCGCCCGTCCGAGCCGACCACGCACATGCCGACGGCGGCCTGCTCAAAGAGGCCGCGAAACAGCTCTTCACTCCGCCTCAGGCGAGCCAGCAGGCCTTCGTTTTCCTGCTGGCGCTCGCGTAGGCGCAACAACGATCTGACGGCTGCAAGCAGCTCTTTTTCATCGATGGGCTCGATGAGATATCCGTCCGATCCGACCTCCAGCCCCACAGCGCGATCCGTTCCGGTCACGCGGGACGCTGAGACGTGGAGCACCATAATGTCGGTCAGTTCCGGCCGGTTTTTGATCCGTCGGCACAGGTCAAAGCCGCTGATATCCGGCAAATTCACGTCCATTAAGACCAATTGCGGACGTGCGTCCTCCAGCACGCGCCAGGCGTCCGCCCCGCAGCTCGCATCAATGACGCGATATCCGGCACGCTCCAGCATGCGCCGTCTGGCGTATCGGCCTGGCTCCTGATCATCGACGTTGAGAATTGTCGCCATCTCTCCGGTCATACATGCCCCTCTATTTGCCCGTTGAGCACATCAACTTGCCCGTTGGAACACATCAGCAACCCAGATGTCGTGGATAGATTCGTCGCCCCGACAGGCGTTCCCTCCCGATGTGGAAGCCACCTGAAATATGGGCTTGGTAAGGCAATAGGCGAGCACACTAGGGCGGCCCCGCCCTTTCTGCCTACTAGGGAGACCCCTAGTGACAGCATAGGCAAGAAGTCTACCGCGCTGTCTTGTTCTATTCGGCGAGGGGACGACACAAATCCCGAGGCTCTCAGGGCGCGTCTTCGAGATCCGTGACCCTGAACGTGACGAAAAACAGGAGGGTGTATTGATCGTGGTACGTCCGATGGCTGTACCAGGCCGTGGAATAAAAGAGCCGCCCGGAAGCCCGATCGATGATGTGGACCCCGTAGCGCACATATCCGTCCTGAGCCAAATGTTGGTAGACCGTCAGCTGCGGCAACGAAAACGGGATCAGCACGCTTTGAATCGGCGGCATTCCGAAAAACGACGTCGACTGATTGGTCCCGAACGATTGCACGACGACACGGACCAGATAGGAGGCATCTTCTTCGCGCTTCGCCATGCGGTACCCTAACACCCCCAGATGGGAAGCCACCGCCTCCTTGACGAACGCCAGATCTCCGGCAGGTGAAAACAGCCCGCTCGTGCCCGAAGCCGTGGTGTTCGTTTCTGCGGAGGAAGACATCCCAGGCAGCGATACGAGCGGCGACAAGTAGCCCAGCTGAAGCCCAGTCACTTCCATGTACAACGGTTCATCGACGGAGACTGGGAGCGTCACGCCGAGCAAGCTGCGGTTGAGGGCTTCCGCAAGAAGCAATTGCTCGATCGCGCTCCGCGCCGTTTTTGTAATTTCCCGAGGCAGAGTACAGGATGCAACGAGAAAGGCTATAGATGCGCACAGGACGGCCAGTGCCAGCCGTTGCACCTCGGCTCCTATTTTGCGGGCGGCGGAGGTTCGTGCATTTCCGCGGGAAGCGTCTCGATCACTTTGAGCACGCGTCCTTCGTCGTCGAGTTGCACGGTGACGCGATCCCCGATTGATAAGCGCTCGAAGAGCTCAGGGCGGTCCAGTCGAAAAA
>JBKPKC010000338.1:0-5726 GCA_046765595.1 Nitrospirota bacterium | reverse complement strand
GTGAGGGCGCGTGGCACTGTGGAAGAGAACGATGCGCCGGTCGAGAGCCGCAACAAACTGTCCACGACCAACTCACGCACCGTCAGCGCATCGACGGGATTCCGCGCCGTGATCGTGTCAGCGGCGAACTGCGCCAAGTCGTTTCGAAGACCCGGATAGTGGGTTTGAAGCAAATACTCGACGCGCGCATCCTCGAGGAGCGCCCAGAGATCTTCGATGAGGCGCGGCTGCGGATAGAGACGAAACAGGTCCCTCAGCGTCGCTGGCGCTCCTGCCATCGGCCGGGCGTAACGGCGGCAGGCGGCCGTCGCCAAATCGGACAACGCGTCCATCGGAAGCCGATAGGTCCCGAACTCCAAATGTCCGGCCTCATGCGCGGCCATGACGAGGTAGAGCCGCTCGTTTTGCTCCGCGCTGGAATATCGCCGCAGCAGTGCGGGCAACGCGATGGCGCTTCCGTTCGCGCTCACCTTGGCGCGCACACTGGATTCCCCTGCCCCGTCGGTCCTGGCTGTAATTGAGACCTCCGATCCGCACATGGCCTCGACGAACAATTTGATCCGGCGAGCGACGTGTCGCAGCGGGACGCCGCTCAACGCCTCCTCCACGGAGAACAGCGCCTGCTGCGATTCGGCAGCAAAGTATGCGCGCGCACCTTCGGGACCATAGGACGCGACTTCCATTCCTGCCTTGAACCACTTTTCGAAACGGTCAACGGCCGTTGAGTCGTTTCCCAGAAGACCGACGAGTTCAGGACTCCTTCGGAGATACGACATCGCCGCCTCAGCGTCGCGCTCGGCAAGAAGGGCTCCGTACTGCATTACTCTGAGCCGCCATGATGAGGAAGGCAGCGCACGCAAGAGGGTGGGAGATTCCGCGAGCCAGGCGATCGCAGTAGCGGCATCATGCACCGCGAACAGCCGGCCGACCGAAATCACCTGAGCCCGAAGCGGCGCCTCAATGTCGGCCAGGATCGCCGCGCTCGTCCTCATGTATTCCATTGTGCCGAGATAATCCGGTTTCCCGAAGTCGTTGGGCGTCACGAGTTTCAGGCCGAAGTCCAGCCAGTCACGCGCACCGTCACATGGCAGGAGGGGTGCCAATGCGGGAATCTGCCGGATATACTCGAGGCCGACGACGGCATCGGACCGGGCGGCTTCGACGCCGATCTCCAGCCAACGCCGCACCTGATCGGGAGGCACCGCACTCAAGATGCGGGGTGACGCTTTGAGATATTCCCAGCTGACATTGGCATCGTCCTCAGCGAGCTCGAGGCCGGCCGCCAGCACAGCGCGCCGCTGATCGTCGTCGTCAATCACACCCATGAGCAGCGGGCTGTCTTTTAGGTATTTGAGGGCCGTGGCTCCGGAGGATTCAGCAAGCGCCACGCCGAGATCCAACCAGGGGATCAAGACTGAGCATCCGGCCCGCCGATCGAGGTCGGCGAGAGCGCCGATCGCCGCCCGAGCGACTTTGCCGGAAACCGCTTCAAGCTCATCAAGCAATGTCAGGACAGAGGCCGGCTTGATACCAGCCGCCTCCAACCGGTCGACCAACGCTGCAGCCACCGTACGATCAAGCTCGTCGGCCAGTCGATTGATCAATTGTTCTCTAACATCCAGAGATGGCATGGTCGATTCGTGATTGGCCCCGCCCACCCCGAGCGATCCATATCACCGGCCCAACCCACCGATTGCTTTGCAATCCATTTCCCGGGACGCGCTCTTCCCGTGCGAAGCGGGAACGAAGCGAGCGGCCCGGTTTTCAGTATTCGTCGAGGAAGTGGCGGATTGTAAAGGACGGCCTACCGCTTGTAAACTGCCGACCAGCACCGGGAACAGCCATTGAGAAGGACCCCAGATGACCGAACCCAAACAAACCAGCCTGGAAAAAATGTGGAAGTATGTGCGCGGCTTCGCCGAGAAGAGCGGCACGACGATGCATCCGAACGCGGCGGTCACGGAGTCCGTCGTGAAGGGGCTGGCGATGCATGTGGACGAACTGGGTAAGCCGCTATGCCCCTGCAACTTTTATAAAGACAAGGTCGCGGAGGCCAAGCTCCGCCGATGGATCTGTGCCTGCGACGAAATGCAAATCTACAAGTATTGCCACTGTCTGTTGTTCGTCCGCGAAGATGGGATGCCGATCACAGAGTACTTACCGGAGGGGCACGAGGGACGGGAAGTTTACGGTGTCGTCACCGATCCGACGCCGGACAAGGGACGGGCTCTGCGGCATAAAGCAGTGGTTCAGTGGACGCCGCCCACAGAAGAGTAGTCTCGCTATTCCCATCCTGTCACGTCATAACCCTTTTCAATCAGGCACCGCACGACCGTATCGGCGTAGGGCGGATCCGGCTCAAGCGGCTTATAGGCGCCTCCGACGACTCCGATGATCAGCCCTAATCCTCCGCCTGCGGCGGCGCCGATTGCCACACCCGTGGGACCGCCGATCAGCCCGGTGGAGGCGCCGACCGCTGCGCCGGCGACGACGCCCAACGCCGCTCCGGCAGCCATATTTCCACTGCGGCTGCCCGTCCCCGGTTGTAATCCCGCCGCTTCGGCTTTTTGTTGGCAAGCATCCACGTCGAGTTTCGATGCCTCCCGTCCCTGCAGCAATACCTTCGCATTCGAGCGCAGTATTGGCTGGGGACTCGAGCAGGCCGCCATGACGAAGACCAGCAGAGCCGCACTCGTAGTCCTACACCAGTTTTTCAATTCGTCCCCCCTTTTCACATTCGAGGGCAGGCAAAGTCTGTTCACGCATCACGGTGAGGCTGTTGAGGCTTGGGCGGAAAGGAAAAGTCGAAGGATCGCGCCGGACATGCAGCGATCTCGACCGAAGTCTCCTGTCTCATTGCCAACCGGTGACCTCGTAGCCTTTTTCCTGTAAACAACGATTCACATAATTGGTGTAGGCCTGGCTGGGTTGTGACGAACCGGCGCTGAACAGGCCCATGAGCAATCCCCAAACGGCTCCGCTGGCTGCGCCGATCGCTGCACCTAGACCTGGCGAGCCGGAGATCGCGCCTCCTACCGCTCCGCTCGCCGCACCGACGCCCGCGCCGACTGCGGTATTCTTCGCCACACCGCCGGCCTTGCCACCGCCCTCTTCGGCGCCGGCCGCTTCCGCCGCTTCTTTGCAGGCTTGGATATCCTGGTCCGCGACTTCTTTCCCGACGGTTTTCAGATGGGGGTTCTCATACAGAATGGGACGAGGGCCTGAACAGGCGCTGAGCATCACGGCAGTGCAGAGGACCCAGGCGGTGGCGGCTCTCACCCTTCCGGTACTCCGTGTGGCATCAGGCGGGACATGACATGGACCGCCGTCGCTCCCTCTAACCGCACACGTTTGTGACGGCTGTTCTCGCCGGACTCGATGTGCACGGCTGCCGTCGGCAGCGACAGCTCGTCGGCGAGGTAACGCACCAACTCCCGGTTGGCGGCCCCTGCAATCGGCGGTGCTGCGATCCGGATCTTGAGAGCATCGCCATGGATGCCGACGCACGCTGTGCGAGTTGCCTTCGGTTGGACATGCACGGTGAGGATGGCTCCGTCCTCGCTGTTACGGACAATCAGAGAAGTCATGGACGACGGGCAGACGTGAATAGGGTCTGATGTTGAGCGACGCGCGGTGTGAGAATGCACCTGGCGGGTTTTTCGCATCCTGTCGGCTAAAAGATGGCCTTGACCAGTTCCATGATGCTGCGCTGCATGTCGGAATCGTCGGTAATCGGCCTGGCAATGGCGACGTCGCAGGCGCGCTCCGCCGCCACGCCCTCGCGCATCAAGGTGCCGGCGTAGATGAGCAGCCTCGTGCTCACACCCTCTTCAAGCCCATGATTCTTGAGATTGCGCACTTTGCCGGCCAGTTTGACGAGACAGTGGGCAATGTCGTGTTCCACGCCGGCCTCGCGCTGCACGATCGCGGTCTCGATGTCGGGCGTGGGATAGTCGAATTCGATCGCCATGAACCGCTGTTTGGTGCTGGGCTTCAGATCCTTGAGCACACTCTGGTAGCCGGGATTATAAGAAATGACCAGCAGAAAATCGTCGGCGGCCTCCACGATCTGTCCTTTTTTTTCGATCGGCAGCAGCCGGCGGTCGTCGCTGAGGGGGTGAATGATGACGGTCGTGTCTTTTCGCGCCTCGACCACTTCATCAAGATAGACGATGGCGCCATGCTTGACGCCCAGCGTGAGCGGACCGTCGACCCACACGGTATCCTGGCCTTTCAGAAGATAGCGCCCGACCAGATCGGAGGCGGTGAGATCTTCGTGGCAGGCCACCGTGATCAAGGGTCGGCCGAGCCGGAATGCCATGTGCTGGATGAAGCGTGTTTTCCCGCACCCGGTCGGTCCCTTGAGCATGACCGGCATGCGGTTTCTCGCGGCGGTCGTGAACAATGCGATTTCCCCGCAAACCTCCGCATAATACGGCTCCTGGCGGATGCGGTACTGCGCGATATCGAGCTCACGGCCGGATTGAGTCATAGTGATGGGCTTTCGCTAATCGAACAGCGTACGGCACGATAAACGGAACGGCGGTTCAAGATCAAGGAGAACCGCTATCCGACCTTCTGCCCGTCCAACACGTCCCGCACTTTCTTGGCCAGGACGTTCGGCGTGAAAGGCTTCGCGAGGAACGACGCCTCGCGTGAAATTCGGCCCTGCTCGAATAACGGGTGGTCGGGATAGCCGGACATGTAGAGCACCTTGATGCCCGGTCTCACGATCTGAATCTTTTCCGCCACCTCAGGGCCGCTCATTTGCGGCATCACAACGTCCGTCAGCAGCAGATGAATCGGTCCCTGGTGTTTCGCACCCGTCATGAGCGCCTCAATGCCGTGACGCGCCTCGAGGACGGTGTAGCCATGAAGGCGCAGCGTTTCATGCACGAGGCCTCGAACCGCCGGCTCATCTTCCACCAAGAGAATCGTTTCCCGGCCGTGTACCGGTTCGGCATCCGGCACGCCAGCCGCACCTGGCGCCCCTTGATCGACCAGCGGAAAGTAAATCTTGAACGTCGCGCCCTGACCCTTTTGGCTTTCCACCACGATGCTGCCGCCGGTCTGCTTGACGATCCCATAGACGGTGGAAAGCCCCAATCCCGTGCCTTTGCCTTTTTCCTTCGTGGTAAAGAACGGCTCGAAGAGATGCGATTGCGTCTCCTCGTCCATCCCATGACCGGTATCGCGCACGGCGAGCAGCACATAGGCTCCCGGTTTCACGCCAGCCGGAGTCTGCCGCGTTGGTTTGCCAATAGTCACGTTGCGCGTCTCAATCGTGAGCCGTCCGCCCTTGGGCATCGCATCCCGAGCGTTGACGGCGAGATTCATAATGACCTGTTCAATCTGCCCCGCATCCGCCCTGATCGAGCCGGTGTGAGGGTTGAGCTCGGTGCACAGTTCGACGATGTCCTCTCCCAGCAGCCGCCGCAGCATGCCGTCCATGTTGGCGATGAGCGCGTTGAGGTCGATGACTTTGGGCGCAATGAACTGGCGCCGGCTGAACGCCAGCAGTTGGCGGGTCAATCCGGACGCACGATCCGCGGCTTTCTTGACCTCGACCATGTCCTTGCGGATTGGGTCGTCGGGGGCCAGGCGGGCGAGCAGCAATTCGCTGTAGCCCCGAATCACGGTGAGCAGATTGTTGAAGTCATGCGCGACGCCACCGGCCAGGCGTCCGACGGCCTCCATTTTTTGCGATTGCCGCAGTTGGGCTTCGG
>JBKPKC010000337.1:0-13400 GCA_046765595.1 Nitrospirota bacterium | reverse complement strand
CATTGAGGTCGCGCATCTTCTGCACATCTTCATGCTTGAAGAGTCCGTTGTCGTCGAACGACACCTTGCCGTCCAGCGCCACGAGCGTCTTTTCTTTCGTGATGATGAGGGGGTTGATTTCGACAAGGGCCGCATTCTTGTCCATGAACAACCGATACAGATTTCCGAGCAGTTGCACGAAGGGATTGATGACGGCCGGCTCGATCTGTTGCAGGCCCAGGGCAAACGCAACGTTCCTGCCATTGTGACTTTGAAATCCCACGGCGGGGTCGATTGCTTCCTTGATGATCTTGTCCGGCGTCTTTTCCGCAACTTCCTCGATTTCCATCCCGCCTTCGGTGCTCGCAATAAACGTCGGCCAGCCCGTGTCACGATCGACCAGAATCGACAGGTATAGCTCCTTAGCGATGTTCGCGCCTTCCTCCATCAGCAAACGATGCACCTTCCGGCCTTTGGGTCCGGTCTGGTGCGTGACGAGCGTTTTCCCGATGAGTTCCTTGGCAAGCCCGGCTACCGCCGTTTTGTCCTTCGTGATCTTTACGCCGCCGGCTTTCCCGCGGCCGCCGGCATGAATCTGCGCTTTGACGACGAAGACCGGCGTGTTCAATTCGTTTGCCCAAGCCGTCGCCGCGTCGGGAGCGGTTATTTCCCTGCCGCGAGGCACCGGCACGCCGAAATGGGCAAACAACGACTTCGCCTGGAATTCATGTACGTTCATGTCGCTCCTTAGAAGCTGTCAGCAATCGGCGATCAGCTGACTTTTCTGGTGTAGGCCGGAAGGATCATAGGGGAAATGACGCCGCTCGGATTCCCATGCTTCCGCGCTTCCGCACGGAAGCGTTCCAAATGCTTGACGGTCAGCTTGCCCTGCTTGATGGCCGCCGCCCGAGCGGAAGCGGTCAGTCCGGACCGCTTGCCAAATACCATGAGATCGAGCAGGGAATTTCCCATCAACCGGTTGCGGCCATGGAGACCGCCGGAGGCCTCGCCGGCGACGAACAGATTTTTGATGTCGGTCTCCGCACTGGTATCGATCTTCACGCCCCCGTTCTGATAGTGCAGCGTCGGATAAATCAACACCGGATCCTTGCTGATGTCGATGCCGAACCGCTCGAACTGAAGCATCATGGCCGGAAAATGCTTTTCGACCGTCCCCGGCCCGTGTTCGACATCCAACAACGGCGTATCGAGCCAGACGCCGACTCGTCCCGACATGGTGCGAATGCCCCGCCCTTCCTCGCACTCCCGGATAATCGAGGAGGACACCACATCACGCGTATCGAGCTCATTCACGAACCGCTCGCCCTTGGCATTCACCAAATGGCCGCCCTCGGAGCGGATCCCTTCGGTGACCAGGGCGCCGATAAGCTGTTCGGGATATACGGCACCGGATGGGTGGTACTGAAACGTATCGACGTGCGCCAATCTCGCGCCCATGCGATAGGACAGACAGAGACCGTCTCCCGTCGCGCCGTAGTGGTTGCTCGTCGGAAATCCCTGGATGTGCAGCCGGCCGATGCCTCCGGTGGCCAGGATCACGGATTTGGCCGCCACGACGACATGCCGCTGGTTGTCGAGGTCCTTAAAAATCGCGCCCGAACACTTCCCCTCGTCATCGCTCAACAGTTCGACGGCCGCGCAGAACTCCAGCAGTTCAATCTTCTGATTGATCACCTCGTCCTTGAGGACGCGCATGATCTCAAGACCCGTGTAGTCAGAGCAGGTCAGCAACCGCGGCTTGGAGCTTCCGCCTCCCTTTTTTACGTGCAAATTTCCGTCGGCTTGGCGATCGAAAAGCACACCGAGGTCAATCAGCCACTTGGCAATCGCCGGCCCGTCCTCCACCATGACCTTCAACAAGGCATGGTCGTTCTGCATGTGGCCGCCTTTGAGAGTATCGATGAAGTGGGTGACGGGAGAATCCTCGGGCGCCACGGAGATCTGCATGCCCCCTTGCGCCATGACGCTATTCGAATCGCCGAGCCGGAGTTTCGTGGCCAGTATGACCTTCGAGCCGGCACCGTGAGCATGTAGGGCCGCCGCGCAGCCCGCGCCCCCCCCGCCGATCACCAGCACATCCGTGGTGTAGTGGGGAGACAGATCCACGTCATCCTGAATGGGACTGTCGCCCTCGAGCAGCGTCGCTAGCTCGACGACCGTCCGGTCTCCCTTGTTTGGGCCGAAGCGAATGGGCCGATAGGCGCTCGCGCGATAATCGGGATGGTATTTATGGATCAGTTGATCGCGATCGGCGGGAGAAAATTTCGGAATGGTCTGCTTGCGGCGGGCATCCCTAGTCGTGTGAACGATCTGCTGTAGTGCGTGGATGTCCATGATCGTGGGCTAGAGGCCTTTCCTTCTCTCTCGCCTCTTGCCTCTCACCCCTTGCCCCATAAAGTCACTTCACGGTCGCGCAATGGTCTGCAAGTTCTTTATCGTTCATTTTGAGAATTCTCTTCCACTCGTCGTTGAATCGGCCTTCCTCGATTTCCTTGATCCGCGCGTCCAATCCGACAGGCTTGTCGGTAAAGTGAGCGCCCTGAGCTCGGCTGACATACAGCGCGACGAGGTTCGGCGCAATGTCGGCGATGCACACGGGTGTGCACATCCCGCACATAACGCAATCCATGAACATCTCCGAGACGCTCTGGAAGTCGCCGAACACCGCCTTCCAGACCCCTTCCCGCACGTCGATTTTCTGCGGGCACGCTTCGGTGCAAGCGTTGCAGTTTCGACAGAGCGGCGCCTCAGGATACAGATTGAAGAGATCCTGTTTGGGGTCCTCGAGCTTTTGAATGTCATAGATCGCCTTGCGGGCGGGAAACGGCGGCATCATCGTGAAGGACATGCCATCCTGGACCGCCGTTTGACAGGCCAGGCAGGTGCGCACCTTGGGATCATCTTTCGTACGGTAGTACGTCGCACAGGCACCGCAGAAACCGCCGAGGCATCCGACCCCCCGCACGACTTCCTGGCCGGCATACCACATCGCCTTGATGACGGTAATACCTTCCGGCACTTCCACCTTCTTGCCGGAAATTTCGATCGTCACCATGCGAGGCTTCAGGACCTCGGGCTGGTCGATGATATTTTGGCTTTCCGTCGTTTCTGTCGCCATCGTCCTACTGATCGATCGTGATGAGTGATCAATCATGGCCACTCATCACGCTCTTTCCTGCCTTTAGGCAATCGCGTCGATGATCCTGTTCAAGGTCGCGCTGGGACGCATCGCTTTCGAAGCCTTCTCGTCGTTCGGGTGATAATATCCGCCGACGTCTTGAGGCTTGCCTTGGGCCGCCAGCAACTCCTGATCGATCTTCGCGGTATTGTCAGCGAGATCCTTGGCAATCTTCGTGAACTTTTCCGCGATCTTCTTGTCGGCTGTCTGCGCGGCCAACGCCTGTGCCCAGTACAGGGCAAGATAGAAATGGCTGCCGCGATTGTCGATTTCGCCGACCTTGCGGGCGGGCGATTTGTTGCTTTCGAGGAACTTGGCGTTGGCCTGATCCAGCGTGTCAGCCAAAATCTTGGCTACCGGGTTGTTCCCGACCTTGGCGAGATGCTCGAGCGAGGCTGCAAGCGCCAAGAATTCACCCAGCGAGTCCCACCGCAGATAGCCCTCCTCCTGGAACTGCTGCACGTGCTTCGGCGCCGAGCCGCCTGCCCCCGTCTCGAACAAGCCGCCGCCGTTCAAGAGCGGAACGATCGACAGCATCTTGGCGCTGGTCCCGATTTCGAGGATTGGGAACAGGTCGGTGAGATAGTCGCGGAGGACGTTGCCGGTGCAGGAAATCGTGTCCTTGCCTTCCTTCATCCGCTCCAGTGAGTAACGGCATGCATCGGCGGGAGACATGATCTTGATCTCGAGACCTGACGTGTCATGCTTCGGCAGATACGCATTCACTTTCTTGATCAACTCGGCGTCATGCGCACGGTCCTTGTTCAGCCAGAAGACAGCCGGAGCGCCGGTCGCCTTGGCACGGGTGACGGCCAGCTTGACCCAATCCTGGATCGGCATATCCTTCACCTGGCAGGCGCGCCAGATATCGCCTTCTTCCACCTTGTGCTCGTGCAGCGTCTTGCCCGAGGCATCGACGATCCGGATCGTGCCGTTCGCCGGGGCCTTGAACGTCTTATCGTGCGAACCGTATTCTTCCGCCGCCTGCGCCATCAAGCCGACGTTGGGGACGCTGCCCATCGTCCGAGGATCGAAGGCCCCGTGCTTCTTACAGAACTCGACCACCTCATGATAGACCGGCGCGTAGCTAGAGTCCGGAATCACGCATTTGACATCTTGCAGCTTGCCCTCGGGATTCCACATCTTGCCCGAGTCACGGATGACCGGCGGCATGGACGCGTCGATGATCACGTCGCTCGGCACGTGCAGATTGGTGATGCCCTTATCAGAGTTCACCATGGCCATCGGCGGCCGCTTCTTGTAGACCTCTTGAATGTCGTTCTCGATCGCCTTGCGCTGATCCTCAGGCAGTGACTTGATCTTTGCATACAAGTCGCCGATACCGTTGTCCGGATCGACGCCCAGTTTCTTGAGCGTCTCGCCGTGCTTTGTGAACACGTCCTTATAGAAGACAGTCACGGCATGACCGAAGATCTTCGGATCCGAGATCTTCATCATCGTGGCCTTCATGTGGAGCGAAAACAGGACGCCCTTCTGCTTCGCATCCTCAATCTGTTCTTCGATGAATTTGCGCAACGCCTTGACGCTCATGAAGGTCGCGTCGAGGACTTCACCAGCCTGTAACGCGATTTTTTCCTTGAGCACGGTGACTTTGCCGTCTGCACCGACAAATTCGATCTTCGCCGTGGTGGCCGCCGGAATCGTCACAGATTTTTCATTCGACCGGAAGTCGCCGCCGGTCATGTGCGACACATGGGTCTTGGAATCGGAACTCCAGGGTCCCATCTTGTGCGGATGTTTGCGGGTATGGGCCTTCACGGAAAGGGGAGCCCTGCGATCGGAGTTCCCTTCCCGCAGCACCGGGTTGACGGCACTGCCTTTCACTTTGTCGTAACGGGCCTTGATTTCTTTTTCCTTGTCGTCCTTGGGATTCTCGGGGTAGTCGGGCAGTTTGTAGCCTTGTTTCTGCAATTCCTTGATCGTGGCCACCAACTGCGGAGCCGAGGCGCTGATGTTCGGCAACTTGATGATATTGGCTTCCGGCGTCTTGGCGAGTTCCCCCAACTCGGCGAGGGCATCATGCTGCTTCTGTTCCGGCGTTAAGTATTCCGGAAACACGGCGATGACGCGGCCGGCGAGCGAAATATCGCGCAATTCAACCGTGACACCCGCTGCCTTCGAGAAGGCATTGATGATCGGCAGGAAAGAATACGTCGCCAGCATTGGGGCTTCGTCGGTCTTCGTATAAATGATCTTGTCTGCTTTACTTGCCATAACGCTCCCTCTTTGAGTTACTGGTTTAGTTCAGCGCGTTCAACGCCGAACCGGCCTTGAACCATGTGATTTGCTGTGCCGTCATGCTGTGATTGGCTTGAATCTTCACATCACCGCTCGATTTGTGAATAATGACCGTGACCGGCTTGCCCGGTGCCAGGTTGGCCAGATCGACGATGCTCAGGCGGTCGTTCATCTCGATCTTGTCGTAGTCCTTGGCATCGGCAAAGGTCAACGGCAGGATGCCTTGCTTCTTCAGATTCGTTTCATGAATACGGGCAAAACTCTTCGTGATGACTGCGCGAACGTTCAAAAAGCGAGGCGACATCGCGGCATGTTCCCGGCTGCTGCCCTCGCCGTAGTTCTCGTCCCCGACCACGATCGACCCGATGCCTTTGGCCTTGTAGGCACGGGCAATCTGCGCAATGGTCTGGTTCGATTCACCGGTCAACACATTCGTGCCCTTGCCTGGCTCAGACGCAAAAGCGCTGTTGGCGCCAAGGAACATGTTGTCGCTGATCTTGTCCAAATGTCCACGGAACTTCAGCCAGGGACCCGCCGGTGAAATATGGTCGGTCGTGGTCTTGCCCTTTGTCTTGATCAAGAGCGGCAGTTTGTCAAAATCTTTCCCGTCCCAGCGAGGGAACGGCTGCAGGAGCTGCAAGCGTTCGCTGGTCGGCGGAATATCTACAGTCAGTTGATCCCCATTTTGTGCCGGCGCCACGAAGCCTTCCTCGCCCTTGGCAAAGCCCTTTGCCGGTAACTCTTCGCCCACCGGCGGTTCGAGCTTGAATTCCTTGCCGTCAGCACTCTTGAGCTTTTGATTCACCGGATCGAACCCGAGATCGCCGGACAGCGCATAGGCGGTCACGACTTCGGGGCTGGCCAGAAACGACAACGTCTCGTTGATGCCGTCATTGCGGCCGGGGAAATTGCGATTGAAGGAACTGACGATCGAATCCGCTTTGCCTTTGACACCGTCTGCGCGCTTCCATTGACCGATGCAGGGGCCGCACGAGTTCGAGAGCACCGTGCCGCCGAGCTGTTCAAACGTGTCCAAAAACCCGTCGCGCTTCATCGTGTGATAAATGCGCTCGGATCCCGGCGAGACGAGAAACGACGCCTTGGCCTTGAGACCGGCCTTCAATCCCTGCTGGGCGATGTGGGCGGACCGGCTGATGTCCTCATAGGAAGAATTCGTGCAGCTGCCGATCAACGCAGCCTTCAGCTGCACCGGATACCCTTTTTCTTTCGCCTCCGCCGCGAGCTTTGAGATCGGACGGGCCAGGTCCGGCGTGTGCGGGCCGACGACGTGCGGCTCGAGCTTCGAGAGATCCACTTCCACGATTTGATCGTAGTGCTTCTCCGGCGATTGATAGACCTCGGGGTCCGCCACGAGCAACGCCTTGTTGGCCAGCGCTAGGTTCGCCAGATCCGATCGGTCGGTGATGTTCATGTAGGCGACCATCTTCTGATCGAACGGAAACACCGAGGTGGTCGCTCCAAGCTCAGCCCCCATGTTGCAAATCGTGCCTTTGCCGGTGGCGCTGATGGTTTCGGCGCCAGGGCCGAAGTATTCGACGATCTTGTTCGTGCCGCCTTTGACGGTCAGCAGGCCGCAGAGATACAGAATCACGTCTTTGGGAGAGGCCCATCCGCTCAGCTTCCCTGTCAACCGGACGCCGATTAATTTCGGATGAAGGACTTCCCAAGGCAAACCGGCCATCACTTCTCCGGCGTCCGCTCCGCCGACGCCGATCGCCAATCCCCCCAGACCGCCGCCGTTGGGCGTATGCGAATCCGTCCCGATGATGAGGCAGCCGGGGAACGCGTAATTTTCCAGGACCACCTGATGGATGATGCCGGCGCCGGGCTTCCAGAACCCGATCCCATACTTCTTCGCGGCGGATGCGAGGAAGTTGTACACCTCCTTGTTTTCGTCCATCGCCCGCATGAGGTCCTTTTCCGACCCCATTTCGGCGCGGATCAGGTGATCGCAATGGATCGTGCTCGGCACGGCGACTTTTTTCTTCCCCGCCTGCATGAACTGTAGCATCGCCATTTGCGCCGTTGCGTCCTGCATGGCCACGCGGTCGGGCCGCAGGAACAGCATCGCCTTGCCGCGCTCCCATGTCTGTGTGTCGAAATTGTCGGCGTGAGAAACGAGAATTTTTTCGGCCAGCGTCAGGCCACGGCCGAACTTGGCCTTCGCCTTGGCGCAGGCATCGGGCATTTTCGCGTAGAGTGTTTTTGCGAGATCCATCGACATGACTTCTTCTCCGTTAGTTTGGCTGACGATAATGCGCTCAGTGTCAGCTTTATTTCAGCGGCGGTACTTCCCGCCGTTTGGGGGCCGCATAGTTCACGAGATAATCAAACAGCCGAATCAGACGGCTGTCTTGGCGTTTCTGATCGACCCAATGACCGATCAACCCGATCGTCCTCGACAGAATAAAGAACCCGTTGAGGCTGTCCACCGGGAACCCGATGTCGACGAGAACGGCCGCCATCGTGCCGTCCACGTTCAAAATCAGATTGTCCTTCTTGGCCGCCGTGATTTGCTCGACCTGCAGGGCGAAGTCGAGGCACGGCGTCTTGAGATTGAGGCTCTTGACGTAGCCGACCAATTCCTTGACGCGCTTGTCAGGATTGCGGAGGCTTTTGACCCGATGGCCGATGCCCGGGACCGGACCGACGTTCTTCTTCATGTACGCTAGAAAGTCGTCCACCGTCATCTTATGATCGACCGCGTATTTGAACCAGCGGCCCGCATCGGTGACGGCGCCCCCGAACCGGGGGCCGATCATGATGAGACCCGCCGCGACCGACTGCGACAGCCCGATCCCGGCACAGGCGGCGAGAATCGTGGCGTACGCGCCGCTGACGCACGGACCGTGATCAGCGGACAACATCATGATGCGCTTGATGATCTCCGCCTCTTGCTTCGAGATCAACCGTTTGTCCCACAGCAAACCGACGACATGCGGAATCTCATACCCTTTATTGATAAGTTCCGAAGCCGGATACCCGTCATAGCAGGGTTCGTCGCCGCGGTCGTCGCTAATGGTGGTGCGGATGAGCGGCGCGACCATGACCTCGTCCGCTTTCATCGCCTCTTCGACGGATTTGGGCAGCTTCGGCAGCACCGCCGGCTCGACCGGTTCCTTGACCTGGCCGGATTTCAGCAGCTCTTGGTAGGTCTCCTTGATTGCCGGTCCCAGCGCACCGAAGGTCGCAGGCACGAGGGCGCCAGCCTTCTTGAGCGCATCCGACTTCGAACGGGCCGAGCCCTCCCCTTTCATGCCCTCCTTGGCGCCGGCATGTCCGAACTTCATCCCCTTCGGCAGGCTTTCTTGGCAGAAGCCGGAGACGACGCCGATCAACTTGACCCGACGTTTTTTCGCCCCATACCATTCAGCTGCCCGCTCCTCGAGATCCCCGCCCATCTCACCGACGATGACAACGGCTTTGGTCTGGGGATCGTTCTCAAACATCTCCAGATAGCTGACATAATCGGTACCAGGGTAGGCATCGCCGCCGATGCCGATCGCGGTCGTAATGCCGTCGGCAAACTGCGAGCAGATCCAGATGATCTCGTTGGAAAGGCCGCCCGATTTGGTGATGACGCCGAACGATCCTTCGCGGTACAGCTTCGAGAGGACCAGGTTATCGAAGGCACCGCCGATGACGCCGAGCCGGCACGAACCCGCCGAGATGATGCCAATGGAGGAAGGGCCGTTGAAGACTTTGCCGAGCTTGCGCGCGTGCGCCCCAAGGAGCTTGGCGTCCTTTTCGGGCACGCCTTCCGTGATCATGGATACGACCTTGATATGCGCGTCGTCAAGCGCTTCCATGCCGCCCTTCATGGCACGGTCGGCGCCGATATAGACAAGGCTGGTATTGATCGTGGGATGGTTCTTCGTGGCTTCCGCGATGCTCTTGTATACGGGAATGGCGATGAGTCCGCTGCCATAGGGAATCTCGTTAGTCTTGCCCGCATCAGGCGGATAGACGAACGCTTCGACGTTGAGAGGCCGTTTGATCAGGTAGCAGAATTCCGCCATGCGCCGTGCCGCGTTCACGCCGGCCTGCCCGCCCTGAATGACAACGCGGGTGTCCTTGTTGGCCAGAATACTCATCGAAATCTCCCTTTTCTCGGTGACGAGTGCTGCGTGCCGGATAGTCGGTCGAAACGCCTCCCGGCCGCTCGGCACTCACACTCAGCTCGCGTTACTTATTTCTGCAGCGCCTTATCGACGATGTCCGTCAGCGGGGTGTTGCGGTCGAAGACATTGATGTCGAAGCCCTCATCCTTCAGCGCGCGCATGGCATCGAGCCCTTCCTTTTCGCGGGGCCCGCCGCGGCGCACCCAGATCCGTACGTGTTTCAGCTTCCCGTCGGCCTTGGCTTTGCGGAATCCATTGATGATGCCGCCGAAGGTTTTCTTCACGTCCGTGAAGTTGGCAATCGCACCGCCGACGATGATGTTCTTGATGCCCGGCAGCGAGCAGACCTTCTCGGTCAGGACTTCGACGGCCCAGTCAGGGGGATCACCGGAATATTCGGCATAGTTGGCGAGTTTGCCGCCGCGCGCGACGACCGCATCGGAGTAGTACACACTGGCGCCGCCGCCGGCCGGAAGCATGGCCGTGTCGCCGCCGGGAATCTCGATGAATTTCACCGAACCCTTGATCTTGCTGTCGACGGCCATGACTTCCACTTCATCTTTGCTGTACGCCCGGCCGAATTCGGCTGCGAATTGAAAATTCCAATCGGGATGGCGGAATTTGGCATCGCCGTCGAGCAGCGTGACCGCATCCAGGGCAACCAGCTCGCCGTCGCTTTCCCGGGTCACGACGGGATTCACTTCGAGATATTGCGCATCTTCGTTGTCGAAGCAGGTGAACATCTTGCCGGCGAAGTCGGCCGTCTTCTTGACCAGCGGACCGGTGAAGCCGGCGTCCTTGACGAGTTTTTCCAAGGCCTCGGGCGAGGGCTGCTGGCCTACGTCAAGGCACAGGCGCTTGACGCGATCCCAATTCAATTCGACTTCGATGCCTCCGCAATTGGCGACGAGAATCTCGCTGCCCTCGCGCGTGGATTTCACTGCGCAATAATATTCTTCCTTGTGGGGTACCATTTCCGACACGATGACCTGCGACACCGTAATACTGCCGACCTGACGGCCGATCATCTCTTTCGTGGCGGCAACGGCGCCGTTGAGATCGAGGCCGACCTTCACGAGGCCCAGCTTGAACCGAGAGCCCAGCGCCTCATGTGCTTTTGCGACCAACTTGCTTTGTTTCATCCATTCGTTGGCTTGACCGAGCTTGGCGAGTTCGTCTGCGGAAGTGATCACGACATAGTTGGGCACGTGGATGCCCCATTTTTTCATCAGTCCCATCCCGGGACCTTCCAGCACCTTGGCCATGGCGTCGCTCCTTGGGGGTATGAAATCGCGCTAAAGGGAGCCGGATTGTAGCGAAACCGCGAAGATGACTCAATACACCAGAGGTACTAAGCGTGCAGGGATCAAAAGACCTAGGAGGTACCGAAGGAAAACCCCACCGTGTAAGTCTGTGTAATTTCGTGACCTGACCTAGGGAAACCCCTTGTTTATAGAGTCAGCCTTACCGCATGGCGGCTGCGTGATTGGCAGCCCGGACAAAAAAATGAGCTTCGCTCACTCTGAAGACGTCTGATCGTCTGGCCGCAGCGGTTCGGACAGGGGGCCCCTTCCTTTCCGTACACAAGATGTCGCCGTTTGAAATCCCCTTCCGTCCCGTCGGGCGCAAAAAAATCCCGCACGCTTGAGCCGCCGCAGGCGATGGCGTCTCGAAGAACGTCCTGCGTTACAGTGAACAGCTGTTCGATCTTGCTCAGGGACAGGCGACTGGCGCGAATGTTGGGATGCAGGCGGACACGGAACAATATCTCGTTGGCGTAGATGTTTCCGATCCCGGCGATCACCTGTTGATGCATGAGCAGGGGCTTCAGCCGGCCCGAACGTCCTTTGATGATCGCCCGAAACTCTTCCCGGCTCACCGTCGTGGGATCACAGCCGAAGCGGCGCGCGACATAGTCCTTGAGTCCCCCTTGATCAAGCATCGACAACCGCCCGAATCGTCTTGGGTTCCAATACCGCAACTCGGATTCCGGGCCGCCCGAAAACGTCATGCGCACATGAATATGCTGGGGGAATTTGGGATGAACCGACGGAAACAGGAGAAGACCCGTCATGCCGAGCTCAGCCACGATGTAGCGTGTCTCAGACTGCCGCTCGAGACCCAACGCCACACTCTTGCCGAACCGCTCAACAGACCGGAGGACCGATCCGGGATACCAGCCGCGCTCGGAAAAACCTTCGCGAACGATGTCGGCACGGCCGATCCATGTGTCGGTCAACGTCGCTCCAGCCAGTCGGGCGCGAATCTGTCGCGCGACAACCTCGGCTTCCGGTAGTTCAGGCATGGGATGATTAGGCCATCCCGCCCGCTGAAAACGCAACGGGGACGGATGACGGACAACTACGACCGGCCGGCTCGGCGAAGTTGTTGGACCTCTTTGATCGTGGCTTGGATGTTGGGCAACGGACAGGCTGCGGGCCGGCGGTTCATAACGAGCTGATATACATCCGCATACGCCATGTTCTGCACACAACAGAGGTAGGCCATGACGACCGATACGGAACGGCCCATGCCCGCCCGACAGCATACGAGGACCCGATGGTCCGCATGGTGGCGGGCGATCCAATCAATCGCTTGATGGAGAGAGGCTGGTTTGGCTTCGCCGAATTCCTTAAACGGAATTCTTTCGTAAATGACACCGGGGGGCGGGTTGGGAGTGAATTCTTCAGCAACCAGGAGGACGGCGCTGATCCGCGCCGGCGGCTTCTCGGCCTCGTAAATGTTTCCCACGAAGAGCGTATCCGTAATCTGATACATGGAGCCAGTATTAGAGAGGACCGCGGCGACGTCAAGCGGAAAGGTGCAGACCGTCAGTTGCACTCAGCTTTTTTGGAACGTTATACTCCGGGCAGGGAGACAGGCGATGCCGGCACCGACGGTCCAGGAGGTTGAACGGCGACTGGGAGAGGCGAAGTGCGCGATCTGCAAGGGATCCAGTTTCGGCATCGATCAGCGGTTCATGCAATCGGACGGCGAATGGCGTGGCATCTGTAAGAAATGCTTTTACAGCTTTCCCGTCTATACCGACATGGAGTTTTATCTCCGCACCCAGCCGGATATCCCCTATCATCTCAAAGAAATTTCCTGCACCGCCTGTAATCACCGGGGGGTCAGCCTGGATTTCCGCGCGACCATGTCCGTCCGTGAATCCATTTACTTTGTGACCTGCGGCGGGTGCAACCGGCAGTTCGCGGAAAAGTCCTCCCTCGAAGCCTTCGAATAAGTCGCTTTTTCGGTCGCCCACTAGTGTATACTTTACTTATGACGGAGAAGCCCAAACAGCCGAAACCCTCCGAGGAACCGGAGCAGCCGAAAGCCCGCAAAGAGATCCCGCTCATCTCCGTCCCGAACGACCGCGACATGATCGCGGAGGAGATGGAAGAGTTGTTCGAAGAGGACAAGGTCTCACACCAACACGGATCGTCTGAACCCGAAGCCGATTAGCCCTCTCGTCGAATACCTTTCTCTCATTCAAAAGCCGCCCTGAGCAATAACTTCTTCGAAACTCATTAATGCCAGCATCTTTTGCCGCCGATCTTCTGGCACAGATTCAGTAAAATCCCACAAAGGGATAGAACGTTTCATTTTTGCAGCTTTTTCATACTACGGGCAGAATGCAAGCACTGTTGGCTACCTGCCGGCGTCCTCTTTCTCTCTATGTAGCCATGCCAAATACTGATTCTTGTCCTTCTCGAAGATCGCGGATTTTTCGGCTTCGGACAGTTTGTCGATACGAAACATCTTCTTCACATAGTTTGGGTATTCAGCCTCACCGATATGTTCTCTGTAATATCCTGACG
>JBKPKC010000336.1:0-6778 GCA_046765595.1 Nitrospirota bacterium | reverse complement strand
TCGCATACCTCCCTGGATGGAATATGGATCATGACCCTGATCCTAAGATCACGATACTCTACGAGGTCCGGGCCGTCAAGCAAAGCAGCTGAAGCGACGAGGGCGCCTAGAGGTTTGCCGAGTTGCGACTTGCTCGTGTTTCTACCTCACGATCAACGAGACAATCAGCAGTGCCACGATGTTGATCACCTTGATCATCGGATTCACCGCGGGCCCTGCCGTATCCTTGTAGGGATCCCCTACCGTATCGCCGGTGACCGCGGCCTTGTGCGTCTCGGTGCCTTTCTTTCCTTGCTCTTCAATGTATTTCTTCGCATTGTCCCAGGCTCCGCCGCCGCTCGTCATCGAGATGGCGACGAAGAGTCCCGTCACGATGCTGCCTACCAGAACGCCGCCGAGCGCTTGAGGGCCCAATACGACGCCGACGAGCACGGGCGACACCACCGGAATCAGTCCAGGAATCATCATCTTTTGAATGGCCGCCTGCGTTACGATATCGACGCAGGTGGCATAATCTGGCTTGCCGGTGCCTTCCATGATGCCCTTGATCGTCCGGAATTGGCGCCGCACTTCCTCCACGATCAACCCCCCCGCTTCGCCGACGGCTTTCATGCACAGCGCTCCGAAGATGAACGGCAGCATGCCGCCCAAGAACAAGCCGACGAGGACACTGGGATTCGAGAGGTCGAAGGCGGACAACGCCTGATTGTGCGCCGCAACTTCACGCGAATACTCCGCGAACAGCACCACGGCGGCCAAGCCGGCCGAGCCGATCGCGTAGCCTTTCGTCACCGCCTTCGTGGTATTCCCCACCGCATCCAACGGATCGGTGATGTCTCTCACAGCCTTCCCAAGATGGGACATTTCGGCGATGCCGCCGGCGTTGTCCGTGATCGGGCCAAACGCATCGATCGCCACGACGATCCCCGCCATGGACAGCATCGACACGGCAGCCACTGCCACGCCATACAACCCCCCGGCTTCTGCGCCGCCGCAAATCCAGAAACTCCCGAGAATGGCTGCGGCAATCACGACGACCGGAGCCGCCGTCGCCTGCATGCCGACCGCCAGCCCGGCAATGATGTTGGTCGCATGACCGGTCTCGCTCGCTTTGGCAATGTATTGCACTGGCGCGTAGCTCTTCGAGGTGTAATAGTCGGTGATGAAAACCAGGGCCAAGGTCACGCCCAGGCCCACCAAGGCGGCAATGTAATAGTTCATGCCGCTCACACCGCCCACGCCTTCCATGATCTGCGTCGTCATCGGATAAAACGCGACTGCCGCGATGCCGCCTGCGACGAACAACCCTTTATAGAGTGCCGGCATGATTCCTCCGCCCGGACTCACCTTGACGAAGAGAATGCCGATGATGGTCGCGAAGATCGTGACCCCGCCCAGGGCCAACGGATACAGGATCGGTGCGCTCATGCCTTTGAACATCGTATAGGCGAGCACCATGGCCGCAACAGTGGTGACGGCATACGTCTCAAACAGGTCGGCCGCCATGCCTGCGCAATCGCCGACGTTATCGCCCACGTTGTCGGCAATGACGGCCGGGTTGCGGGGGTCGTCCTCCGGAATACCGGCCTCGACTTTGCCGACAAGATCGGCGCCCACATCGGCCGCTTTCGTGTAGATGCCCCCGCCGACACGTGCGAACACCGAAATCAGGCTTCCGCCGAACCCAAGACTGAGCAGCGCATGAATGGCTTTCTCCTGGCCCGAAATGGATTGGGCGATCGTGTAAAACCCGGTGATCGCCAGCAGACCAAGCCCGATCAGCAGCAGGCCGGTCACCGCGCCGCCGCGAAAGGCGACCGTCAAAGCCGCGTTCATGCCCTCGTGCGCCGCTTGCGCCGTGCGAACGTTGGCGCGCACCGCGATGATCAT
Organism: Nitrospirota bacterium; assembly: GCA_046765595.1. Classification (GTDB taxonomy): domain Bacteria; phylum Nitrospirota; class Nitrospiria; order Nitrospirales; family Nitrospiraceae; genus Nitrospira_C. The sequence continues at coordinate 4,888 of JBKPKC010000336.1, read as the reverse complement.
GCCGACGTACCCGGCAATGGCCGATGCGCTGGCGCCGACGAGAAACCCGATGGCCGTCAAGAGACCGAATTTGTCGGACACGGCGCCAGCGGCGGCGAGGACGACGAACAGGACCGCCGCGACGATGCCGACGGTTTTGTACTGGCGGTTCATATATGCGCCGGCGCCTTCCTGAATGGCTTTGGCGATCTCCTGCATCTTCGCGTTGCCGGGATTCAGTTTAAACACCCACATCGCGAGGTACAGACCGTAGGCGATACCGGCCACGGCGGCAACCAACGCAAAGGTCACAATCGCTGAGTCACTCACAGGACGCCCTCCTCACTGGTTAGTCAGACCGCTTGTTGTCACACCGTTCCCGCTGGCTTCACCATCTACCGTCATGAATCAAGGGGGGAACGAAAGGTGGTGCAGAATCAGCTGAGGCAACTTCACTGGAAAGCGGCGCCATTCTATACGCATGCCGAAATCGGATCAAGCGCAAAGGAATCGAACGGCGTTGATTCCTCAGGCCTCACCTCTAAGGTGAATGCCCAGCTTGCCATTTATATCCATATCGCTATAATACCCCCGCAGATGACAGGCAAAACCCTAGTTCAGACCTTCTCTCGACCCTTGCTTCACCCCTCGCTTTGGATGGTTTTCGGATTCGTCTCCCTTCTTCTGACGGGTCCCGCTTCCGCCGAACTCCTCGAACTGGCCGAGGTCATCGCGCACCCGCAACACTACGATCGGAAGGAAGTAGTGGTCATGGGTCAAGTCAGCGCGGTCCAGTCGGTCATGGACAAACAGGGACAGCCGGCGTTTCAATTTCTTTTGAAGGACAACGCAGGAACCCTGAAAGTGATTAGCCGTGTGCCGGTGCAGGATGGTGACCAGGTCATCGTCGAAGGGACCTTTACACGCCGCCGCCAGGGTGGCCGGATTGCCGTCTATAATGAAGTGACGGCGGTTGTCGTGCGCCCGCTCAATCAGTTTGATGCAGACCTCGTAGGATAGCTCCGTCCTTCCTAGGTCCTTTCCCAGTACCCTGTTTTCATATCCCATACCAGAGTGAAGGAGAGGAGATGTCGTGCGCCCAGTTGGGCCCGAGTGCGCACGCATGGTTGAGGCTCAACTACCACAAGGAGGATTCCATGAAATCAGTCATGATGTCAGTGCTCGCGGCGGGGATTTTGTGCTTCGGCATCGGCGCCTCACAGGCCGCCAATCCGATGTCGGAAAAGGAGGCCTCGCCCACCATGAAGGAACGCATCACGAAGGACACCGTAAAAGGCACATTGATGAAAACCGAGGGTGAGTACTACTGGATCAAGGACAGCGACGGCAAAGAAGTGAAAATCCATGTCGACAAGAGCACCAAGATGGACAAGGTCGTCGTCGGCGACATGGTAAAGGCCTACATCACGGACAAGGGCCACACCACCACCCTGCAACGCGCAGACTAGCAGCAGCAGATCGCGCAACCAGCGAGTCAGGACGCCGGCCGTGTCGCCGGCGTCTCCTGATGACCACGGATGTCGTGTCTGAAGGGAGGTGTGTGTATGGCACGCTACGGCAAGAGTGCCCAGAAGTCCGTGAAGCGGACGATGCATAAACGGAAGAAAGGTACATTGACCAGCGGCAAAAGCGGCAAGCGCGTCAAGAGCCGCAAGCAGGCCATTGCCATCGGCTTGTCGGAGGCCAGGCGGAAAGGCGCCAAAGTTCCTAAGAAAAAAGCCGCCTAAGCTTTTCGCGGCCACGCCGTTCTTTTCCGGTGGCCATCCCGTCTCTTCGTGTCATGGGATGGCCACTGTCGGTCTTGCCTCACTTCTTAGGCGCATCAGACTCAAGATTCACCGCTTTGCAGGAGGATGTATCAGGAGGATGTATGCACAAGCCACAGAAGACGTTGACTGACGCCTTTCATGATTTCGCAAAAGCGCTCTCTGGGGTTGTCGGCTCGCCTTGGGCATTCATCGGATCGCTTGTCATCGTTGTCGTCTGGTCGGCGACTGGTCCTCTATTTCAGTACTCGGATACGTGGCAACTCATCATCAACACTGGTACGACGATTGTCACGTTTTTGATGGTCTTCCTCATTCAGAACACGCAGAATCGCGACGCCAAAGCCATTCATCTCAAGCTCGATGAATTAATACGCTCTCTCAAGGGCGCGCGTAATGCCTTGATCGACCTCGAGGAGCTGTCGGAAGCTGAGCTGGACCACCTCCAGCGACAATTCGTCAAACTTCGGCGCCAGCGTTGAAGCCAGGGGTCATTCCCAGTTCTGAGTCCGAGGAGACTGTTGTACCACTGGAACATCGACGGAAGGAGTTCTTCATGCCGAATACCAATGCGTCATTTTCACCGCGGATGCGCAGCGATGAGCTGCGGCAGCAAATCGGCAAACTCGAACAGCTGGATCATCGGGCGCCGGTCCTTCCGACTCTCGATGGATTCGACGCGGAGACCGAGGCGCTCTTGGGACGGCTGTATGGCGAAAGCCACAAGTATATCGAAGCCTACAAGTATGCGACGGTCGCGGAGGCCGAGGCATTGGTCAACCTTCCGGAGTCGGCCCAAGAACCGATGGCCAAGGACCTCCCAAAAACGGCGGTCCAGCAAAGGCGGCAAGTTCTACTCGGGATCCTTACCGAAATGCAGGACATGGAAGCGAAGGAAGTGTCCATGCTGACGGGGGAGGACCATGAGGATCCCCCCAATATATAGGTCCCTTTATATAGGTCCCTTGCCCCTGCTAGCTTGATCGCACTTCCGCCTCTTGACCCCCATACCTGAGGTGATTATTTGTCACTCGTCGCGTTCATGACGATTTGTACCACGCGCGGGGAGGTCAACATGAACAATATCCGAAAAGAGATTCGTGATCTGATTACCATCAACGAAAAAATTCAAAGCGCCTTGCTGAATGGCGATCGTCTCACCGACGATGAAGCCATTCTCACCAGGCAGTGCGCCACCGAACTATTGGAAAATATTGCGACCCCTACCGTATATCGGCAGACCGTGCAGCCCATGGATGGCCATCAAGCCGTCACTAAACGAGAGCTATGAACAGACGCGGCCGACCGGCCACGAGCTCTCACTTTGGCCGGCCGGCCACCTGTAGGACCCCAGTAAAGCGACAAAAAATGTGAACTCCTGTACAAACCTCGCATGCCTTTGATGTCCTAATCTCGGTTGACTGTACGCCTGGGTATCCGCCTACACCTCTCGAATTCCTTACCATTTGCCGCAAATCCTGGCGCTCCACGAAGAGTGCCTCCAAAGTAAACCGAGGGCCTCACCTGAGAACGGCCGGATGGCACCTCCCTTGCTTATCAAGTGGTTATCAATGACTTTCCTGGGGCAAGGAGGCAGCATGAAGAAGCCAGCGGAACTCGTACTCGTGGGCGCGCTCGGTCTTGGATGCTTGTTGTCGCAAGGCTGCGCGACACAATCCCGCTCTGTCGGCGGTGATGAATTCGCCGAAGAACTCATCGATGAGCCGATGATCAAACACATTCCTCCTCCCGAGTACGGCGGCCTTCCGACATCCCGTCCACGCGCCTCGGCTCGGGCGGAACTATTCGCGGTCAACGCGACGGGGCTTCCGCCCGGCGCCTTGTCCGATGTTCTTTTTGACTTTGATCAAGCGGTTCTGCGGAGAGACGCCCTCCCGATTCTGGAAGCCAACGCCGAGCGGCTCGATCATGACGGCGTGAGGCGATTGACGCTCGAAGGTCGAGGGGATGAATCGGGCACCTCCGCCTATAACCTGGTATTAGGCGAGCGCCGGGCGAAGAGTGTGAAAGCCTATCTTCAGGAATTGGGCTTAGGGCTTCAGTTCAAGACCACGAGCTACGGCAAAGATCGGCCGCTATGCTACCAACACAATGAAGGATGCATGCAGAAAAACCGGAGTGTCCACTTCGTCGTAAAGGACTAGCCTGACCAATCGGTCCCTCCCCGTCTTGATCGGTTGCCAAAGAAAAGCCCGCTTCCTTTTGGAAGCGGGCTTTTTGCTTTGGCGCGGCAAGCCCCCCTTGGCACTGCGTGTACTAAATGTTCGCCTGGGAAGTGTCCCAAGAATCCAACTCTCTGAGGCGGTTTCTCTAATAAACGCCCGGTGAGCCAATCGTTTGCCCAGAAATGCGTGTATTATTGTTGAAATGATAGCATTGGTGACGGTGAAGCACCTGCCGCATCCCACCAGACCCATCTAGGGGACTTCCTAGTATAGTCCTCCCAGCGTGACGGCCTATGATCGCACGTCTACCGAGAAATGTGCCGCCCCTTTCATGTCAGGAGGGTGCCATGACGCGTCAATGTGCTTGGTGCGCAACATATCTCGATCTGGTCCAATCTGAAACCTGCGTCACTCACGGGATCTGCGAGAGCTGCGTGGAACGAATCCGGCGCGCGACGCTTGAGCAATTAACCCCTCCGTCAGAAACCCTTCTCACGGGCGAGAAGGGAAGAGCCGATCGGGCGCCTTCGGTGACTGTCGGCTCCTGAATGGATTCAGCCTCGAGCTGATTCACCGGCGTTCGCGGCTGAGCAAGTCGCGTTGAAACTGGTCCAATTGTTTTGTCAGCCGATCGAGTTCGCTGCGGGTTTCTTCCAATCGATGTTCCGCTGAGAGCACCTCCCGCTCTTCCAGATGTCCAAACTGCTCCTGCAGCCGGCGGCTTTCCACCACCAGCACGTTCGCGAGATGCCGGCTGAGTTCATGTTCGTCAACCGGGGAAGTTTCCCGGCTTTTTAGCGCCATTTCGGCCTTGAGCACTCGGACCGCACGGCCCAAATCCTGCGTGCGTTCGAATAGTTCCTGGCGCAATTGATCGCTGAGAAGCGTCAGTCGGCGAGCCAACAGTCGATAGGCCAGAATCAACCCCCCCAACAC
>JBKPKC010000335.1:0-4983 GCA_046765595.1 Nitrospirota bacterium | reverse complement strand
GGTGCGAAGGGCAGGATCTGTCCGACCGAGACGTGCTGAATCGGCTGTCAAAAGATGTGTCGAATCGGAAACCGGAGAGTGCAACGCGGGATATCGCCAAAACATGGGAGACCGCCTGGCAGGCGACCGGTCAAGCCGGCGTTCCACTGATCGTATCACCCGATGGAGATCTGCTTGCCGGTTGTGTGCCGACGGAACAGATCATCCGATTTTTCTGCTCATTCGCCCCTTGAAGGTCAGTTCGGCGATGCCCGATTTGTCGAGTTCGCCTTTCCCCATAGACACGAGTCTCCGGTATTGTTCGAATGTGGCCCGCGCCAGCGGCATGGCCAGCCCGACCGATGCGGCGAGTTCGAGCGCAATGCCAGAATCCTTCGCAGCATGGGCGGCGGAAAAATAGCATTCGTGAGCCCGAGCCTGCATGTCCTCACCATCGGTCTCTAAGACCCGTGACGCTGCTCCGGTCTGGCTGAACACGTCCCGTAGAACGGTAAGGTCCAGTCCAAGTGCCTCGCCGAGACCCAAGCCCTCCGCCAAGGCGGCGGTATTGCAGTTCATCACCATGTTGACCAGCGCCTTGACCTTCGAGGCTTCGCCCGCCTTGCCGAGATAGCGTACAGTCGAGCCAAGCGCTTCCAACAGACCTCGCGCGCGGTCAAATGCGGCGGATTTGCCGGCGCACATGAGATAGAGGGTGCCCTGACGGGCCTGGGTAATGCTGCTGGCCATGCACGCCTCGAGGCTCGCACCGCCATGCCGCTCGACGGCCTCCTCGACTTCGACATGCACCGACGGCGTAATCGTCGCGCAATTCACGAACAGTCGGCCTTTGGCGAAGGCCAGCAGGCTCGACGCATTGTCGGCCGCATAGATTTCCCGCATGGCATCGTCATCGGACACGACAGTGACGATGATGTCCGACAGCTCGGCGACGCGTGCCGGCAGAAGCGCCGCCTCGCACCGCACTTCCTGCGCGAGTGCTTGTGCGATATGGCGGTGGCGGTCATGAACCGCCGTGATGCGATAACCCTTGTCATGAAGACGACGGGCCATATTGGCCCCCATTCGCCCGACGCCGACGAATCCCACTTGTGTCATGTCCATTCTCCGATGGAGGGTCCGACGGCGCCGTCAAGGAGCCGGCGGCCACTTCAACACGTTCGTGCAGGCTGCCGTTCAGTAACTCCGATTCTCAGGATTACAGAAGACGCACGCTTTTATTTTTGCCGCTTGCTCTTCATATTCCTTAATGAGGCCGTTGGCTGCGGCGATCTGTTCCGTCGACATCTTTTCGGCGACATAATCCCTGGCATCGCGGGCGCGGACATTGCCCCGGTTGGCTGAAAGGCTGATCCAATAGTAGGCCTTCACCGGATCCTGGGAAACGCCTTGCCCATTGAGGTACATCAGGCCGAGGTTGTACTGAGCCCGTGGTTCTCCCTGTGCCGCAGCCCGTTCATACCAATACATGGCTTTCGCGTCGCTCTGCTGGACTCCGTCTCCGCGGTCATACATCAGGCCCAGATCATATTGAGCCCTGGCTTCGCCGCCGTTGGCCAGGAATTCCAGATCGCTCAGCGCCTTGCCGTAATCGCCGCGCACGTAGGCCTTATCGGCCCGCCGGTCTTCGCAGGCGGCAGAGGACAGGATTATGACGAGAGAAAGGATGAGCAGCCGTCCCGGCGCCATCGTATCAGGCAGGCACAAATTTCAGCGCCGCGCCATTGATGCAATAACGAAGGCCGGTCGGTTTGGGACCATCCTTGAAGACATGGCCCTGATGGCCCTCGCAGCGAGCGCAATGGACCTCGGTCCGCGGAAAGATCAATTTGAAATCGGTGCTGGTCTCAACGACTTTGGGATCGATCGGTTGCCAGAAGCTCGGCCAGCCGGTGCCGCTGTCGAACTTGTGTTCGGACGAATAGGCAGGAAGATCGCAGCCCGCGCAATGGTATACACCGGCTTGCTTGTTGTCGTGCAGGGGGTGAGTGAACGGGCGTTCGGTGGCCTCGTGCCTTAAAACTTGATAACTGTCAGCCGTGAGGAGCTTTTTCCATTCGTCGTCGGTTTTGACCACCTTAGTAATCGGTCCAACTTCGATCTTCGGAGCCATGGATTACACCCTCTCCGGGACACCTGAGATAAGACATCCTGACACAGCGACCCGGCCGCGGGCAAGGCGGACGGCAGCAGCACCGTCCGCCCATTGCCGCGATATCCAATCCAGTGATCGTTCAGCTTTGGACGCCTTCCGGCATCAACTCGTGATCGAACGCCAACCGGAGAACCTCTTCGACCCGCTCGACCGGAATCACAGTCAGTTCGTCCCGCACTTCTTGCGGTACATCCTTCAGATCTTTTTCGTTGGGCTTCGGAAGAATGATCCGCCGGATGCCGGCGCGATGGGCGGCCAACACCTTTTCCTTGATCCCACCGACCGGCAGGACGAGGCCGCTCAAGCTGATCTCACCAGTCATGGCAGTATCGCTTCTTACAGGCTTCCCGACGTACGATGACGCCAACGCCGCGGCCATGGTAATGCCGGCGGAAGGCCCGTCTTTGGGAATCGCACCCGACGGCACATGGATGTGCACCCCGTTTCGTTTGAACCGGGAGATGTCCAGGCCCATGCTTTCGGCGTGGGACCAGAGGTAACTCCGCGCAGCCCGTGCGGATTCCTGCATGACTTCGCCGAGTTGGCCCGTGAGGCTGACTTCATGGCTCCCCGGCAAAAGGGTAGTCTCGATGTAAAGGACGTCTCCGCCCGTCGGTGTCCAGGCCATGCCGGTTGCCACACCGATCGGAATGTTCTTTCTCGCCTCCTCGGGCATGAAACGCTCGGATCCGAGCCACTCGGGAAGATCATCCTTCGTGATGAGGACCATCTGCCGGTCCTGCCCCTCGGATCGCTCGGCGACCGTCAATGCCACCTTTCTCGTCAAACGGCCCAGCATCTGTTCGAGTTGACGGACTCCCGCTTCACGCGTATATCGGCTGATGATCTGGTCCAGAACATCTTCCGGCAACTGCACTTGCGGCCCTTCGAGACCCGCCTCTTTGAGTCGGCGAGGCCAAAGATACCGGCGGGCGATCTCTGCTTTTTCTCTTTCGCTGTACCCGTGAACTCTGATGATTTCCATCCGATCGAGGAGCGGCTGGCTGATGGTATCCAGCGTGTTCGCCGTCGTGATGAAGAACACCTTGGACAGATCGAAGGGCAGATCCACATAGTGGTCTCGGAACGTATGGTTCTGCGCCGGATCCAGGATCTCCAGGAGCGCCGCGGCGGGATCTCCCCGGAAGTCTCGGCCCATCTTATCGACCTCGTCCAGCATCAGGACCGGATTGTTGACACCGGCACGCCGCATGGCTTGGATAATTCGGCCCGGCAATGCGCCGACATATGTCCGTCTGTGTCCGCGCAGTTCCGCCTCGTCATGGACACCGCCCAGGCTGAATCGCTCGAAGCGACGGCCCATGGCCTTGGCGATGGATTGACCGAGACTCGTCTTGCCGACGCCGGGAGGACCAACCAGGCACAGGATCGGCGCCTTCGCGGCTGGATTTAATTTCAAGACGGCCAGATGCTCGACGATCCGCTCCTTCACTTCTTTGATGCCATAGTGATCGTCTTCCAAGACCTGGCGGACTTTGCCGAGATCCATGTGCTCTTCAGAGGCCTTGTTCCAGGGCAGCTCCAAAACCAGCTCCAGATAGGTTCTCAAGACCTGGTGGTCAGGCGATGAGGGCGGCACCTTCGAGAGCCGGCCGATCTCACGCTCGACCTCTTTGCGCACGTGTTCGGGCAGGTCCGCCTCCTGGATTCGTTTCTTGAGGTGTGCGACGTCGCCCTCTTCAGAGTCGCCTTCCCCCAATTCCTGCTGGATCGCTTTCAACTGCTCGCGCAGGATGTATTCGCGCTGATTCTTGCCAATCTTGGCTTGCGTGTCGCTGTTGATCTTGTCACGCAGCTTCAGGATTTGGATTTCCTTGGAGAGAAACGCATAGAGGGACCGCAGCAGCTCGATCGTCGACGAACTTTCGAGCAAGGTCTGTTCTTCCTTGGCCGTCAAGTTCAAGAGGGACGCCACGCGGTACGCCAGCGTTGCAGGATTTTCCTCGTTTTGGAAGGCGGAAGCCGCCTCCTCGATGCCCGGCGCCTGTATCAAGCGGGGAAGCTCTGTCATCAATTCCTGAATTGCGCGCTGGAGCGCCTGTACCTCACGGTCCTGATCCGTCGGAAGTTCAAGCCGGCGCGCCTGAACCATGAGAAAGGGGAGGGACTGCTCGGCCTTGAGCAAGGCCACGCGTTCGAGCCCCTGAAGCAAGGCTTGAATCGTCCCGTCCTCCGTGCGGCCGACCTGTTTGACGACCGCCTTCGTGCCGATCGTGTACAAGTCGTCGAGACCGGGATTGTCCTTGCCGGGATCACGCTGTGCGACGACTAAAATCGTCTTCTCTTCGGTCTTCAAGGCGGCGTTGACGGCCGCAACTGATCGATCGCGTCCGACGGTGACCGGCATGAGCACGCCGGGAAACAGGACGGTCCGTTTGATGGGGAGGACGGGTAAGGTGACGGAAACATTGGCGCTGTTCATGTGAGCTGACCTCCGCTCAAAATGTAAGGCGATCAGAGTTGTAGCCGACAGATAGGGACGAACTTGGAGGAAGTCAAGGAAAGCGTTTGGGCAGGACGATTAGCCGGTTCTAACGATCGACAAACATCCCGCCGTCGGGATAGAGAATCACCTTTCCCTCCGACGGGCTTTGGTCCGCCATCACGTCGGTGTGTGTGGCATCATAGACGTCTCGGCCCTTGAGGTCGAAAAACGCACCCACACTCTGTTGCGAGGAACGGCCAAATCCCTCTTTCACCTGGTAGTGATCGTCTCCGCCTTCTTCGATGAATAGCCCCCATCCGGAGTAATCTCCCTGTCCCAATCCCGTCGATAAGGGAAGTGCATAGCGATCCGCCTGCAGGCC
>JBKPKC010000334.1:0-4343 GCA_046765595.1 Nitrospirota bacterium | reverse complement strand
AGACAAATCAGCCCTCGTCCGCTGCAGTGCTGCTGATGTTCCTTGGCGCCGGTCTGGGGGTGCTCACTCCGGTGGCCTGGGGCGTCCTTCAAGAAGTGGCGCCCGCGCACATGCTGGGCCGCGTCCTGGCGTTCTACACGTTAGGCGCCATGGGAGCCGCGATGGCGGGCATTACCATTTTCGGCTGGATTACGGGACAATTCGGCGTCCCGGCGGCGATCGTGACGATTGGGGTCGTGATGGGTGTGACCGGCTTATCGGCCTGGCGATTTCTTGACCACGTTTCCGACAGGCCTCCCAGACGGGAACCTCCCCTCGTCCGGGATCAGGCCTGAAGGGGCCTCCTAGGGAACACCCGAGTCATAATATCCTTCAAAACCATGCTAATACTCAGGAAGAATGCAGGGCTCGGCAACGGGGACTGTCCCTAGTCTTGATTCGTTCCATTTTCGTCTTATTTCAACATCGTCTGTTCCACGAGGATATTCCAACGTACTGCTGCGGTTATGCGCAGTGCGCCGCTGGCCCGACCACTAGTGGGAGAGACCGGATGAGCCAGGGTTTCCTGGCAAGCTGCGTGCATAACCTTTGCTGCGTCACCGAAGAACATTCGAAGGCATCTCATGACGACCCCACATGCTGACCAAGCGGAACAGACCGTGAAGAGCTCAAGTCCTTCCCGCTTGCCCGGATGGCAGCTCTTGAAGACCAGGGATTTCAGTCTCCTGTTTTGGGAACAGATGACCTCCCAAGTCGGCGATAGCTTGAACCGTGTCGCCTTGCTCTGGTTCGTCTACCAGTTAACCGGCTCCGCGATGAAGATGGTGATGATCGGGCTTCTGCAGACGATTCCGCCGCTCCTCCTTAGCCCCTTGATCGGTGTGTACCTCGACCGGGCCAATAAGAAAACCGTCATGGTCTGGGTCGACATTATTCGGAGCGTGCTGGTCTTGGCGATTCCGCTGCTGTACGCCTTCGATGAGCTGACACTTGAACGTCTCTATGCTGCCGTGTTCTTTCTGGCCATCGTGTCGACGATCTTCGGTCCGGCCCTGTCGGCGTCGGTACCGCAGCTCGTGAACCGGGATCAGTTGACCGCCGCCAATGCCTTGCTGCAAACGACCACCAACACCGGCCTCCTCATCGGCCCGTTGATCAGCGGCGTCGGCATCGCATTGATCGGCTCCCAAAACGTGCTGTACGTCGATGCGGCCACCTTCTTTGTCTCGGCTCTATGTCTGATCGGCATGCGCATGCCGCCTTTGGAGCTCGGAGGGCGCGAGAAGCCCCACACCACGTGGAGGCACGAATTGCTGGCTGGAATCCGTTTCGTGTATCTGGAGCAAACCGTCCTGGTGCTGATGGTCGCCGCCGCGCTCTACAGCCTGGCCGCAAGCGCCTTCGCCTTCATGCTGCCCGTATTCGCGGAGCAAAATCTGAGCGCCGGAGCTCTCGAGGTCGGGGCGCTCTGGTCGACATTGGGAGCGGGAATGTTGGCGACGTCAACATGGCTGGCATCGCTGACGCAGGGAGACCTGCATGGGCGCTTCACCTTGATCTTCCGGTCGATGGCCGTCGGCGGACTCGCGATGTGCGGGCTCAGCATGCTGACCGCTCCCCTGGTGGCCGGCGCGTTGATTCTGGTCATCGGCGGCAGCACCGCGCTGTTCATGCCGATCGTCTGGGGGATGTTGCAGGAAGTGACGCCGGCGCCCCTTCTCGGCCGTGTGTTTACGACTTTCAGCACCGGATCCATGGCGTCCGCAATGGCCGGCATGGCCGGATTCGGATGGGCGGCCGATACCATGGGGCCTCACGTGAGCCTGTTGGGGATCGGGCTCGTACTGCTCTGCACCGCCTGCCTCGCCGCATTGTCCTGCCGCAGATTTCGCCGCCTTCCGAGCCCCGCAACTGCCGAGAAGCTGGCGGCGTAGAGGAATTCAGCAACTTAATACGCTGCGGCGGCCACCATCACGCCGCCCGTAATTTCGGCGCGTCCGTCGTCACACGTTTGTCCACCACCCGCCAGTTGACGTTGGCGAAAAACGCCGTGATGTATTGGCCCCGTTCCGAGGGCGGATAGTCGAGCAGGAACGCATGCTCCCAGACGTCCAGCACAAGGACCGGCTGGAAGCCGGCGACATTGCCGTGCTCATGCAGGGTAATCCAATGGTTGCTGAGACGGCCGGTCCCGGGATCCTGAAAGCAGATCGCCCATCCGACGCCGCGCATTTTGCCGACGCTGACAAAGTCGGTCTTCCAGCGTTCGTACGTGCCGAACGACGCTTCGGTCAGGCGCAGAAACGCCGAACTGCTGTCGGGCTTCGACGAGGCATTCGGCGTGAGATTTTCGAAATAGTACTCGTGCAACACCATGCCGTTGAACTCGAATCCGAGGCGCCTGGTGAGCTCCGAATAGGCCGGAAACTCCTCTTGGTCGACGTTTCCATCCTTCAAAAATTCCGCGATCCGTCCCTGCAACGCGTTCGTCGCCTTGACGTATCCTTCATACAGCGACAGATGCGTATCGATCGTTTTATCGGAGATTCCCTCAAGGCCGTGCAGGTTGAACGATTTGGTTTTGTACGGCTGATCAGGCAGCATAACGCCCTCCTCCTCAAATGGGTATGTCCTGCCGGTCGTTTACGCTCAGGCCTTCCTGCGTCGGGGATTCCACGTTCAGAATCTTCACGTCGATGATGAGATGCTTGCCCGCGAGCGGATGGTTGAAGTCGATCGAGGCCACTGGCCCGGAGAGTTCAGTCACCACAAAGGGAACGCCTTCTTCAGTCGTGAAAATCGTGCCGGGCTGCGTGCCCGGGGGAAGGCTTTCGCTGCTGATGATGCCCTTCTTGGTTTCATCGTACGGCCCGAAGGCGTCGTCGGAAGAGAGATCAACGCGTTTTTCTTCGCCCTTCTTCATGCCAGCGAGGGCTCTCTCGAGATTCGGCAACAGTTCGTGGTGGCCGGGAGTGAATTGACTGACGTTTTTCGGGATGGTGAGCTGCGATTCCGGCACGGTGATGGTAAATTCCATCAACACCACGGCACCGTCCTGGACGACCGGATCGCCCTCGGCCCACACGAATAGCATCAACGGCGGAGCCAACATTCCCGCCAGCGCTGCGCCCAGAACCCACATTTTGGATCGAGGCATGATGAGCTCCCTTCCCCCGTCGCCGGAGTGTGCATCGGTTCAATGCGGAGCGATCCGGGCCGAATCGCCGGACTCGCCGTCATACTGCTCTGCCCCTTCCCGTGATGCCGCGCCCTGGGCCATCTGCCGCGAAGCATGCTCCTGACGCCACTGGCCGTATTGCTCAGGACGAAGGACGTCTCTTGCCTCACGGAGCGCCTTGATTCCCGCCATGCGAAGTTTGCTGTGGTCTTGATCGGCCTTTTGAACGGCGCTCTCGATGGCGAACAACGAGCTGCGGCTGTCGTGGATCAGTTTTAACGCGTCCATTTCACTTCGCTTGTACGCGGTTTCGCGGTCACGTCTCGTTCGCTCATATTGATCGGCAATGGTTTTGATCTTGGCCGTTTGCTCGGGGGACAACTTCAAGTCCTGGCTCTGATGCAGCATCGCTTGCAGGCTGTTCGCGACATAATCGTGATCGGGTCGATCAGGCGTTTGAGAGGCCGTTTCCATCAAACGCTCGAGCTGGCCTTCGGATGGAGCTTCCGCGGCAATCGCGGGACCGCCGAGGAGCGCAAAGAGGCTGATGGCCGCAACCATGGAGGGGTACAGATTCGGCATGTCGTCCTCCTTCCCGTTCTTGGATTCTGTAGTAAATCAGCAAAGGATATGCCGTCAGATCCCGGTGCGGCGCCAGGAAGTTGGACGACCGGCGAGGGCCAGCCGCCTCGGCAAGCTGTCCGCGGACGGACAGCTTGTCCCTCCCCCTGTCGCCGTCAGGCCTTGGTCGTGACGGAAAACTCAGGCGGCCTTGCGCTCCTCGCCCTTCGTCGTCGACTCCGAAGCGCGCCCGGCGCGCTCGGACGGCGTCGCGGGGTTTTCAGGCGCAGCCGTGTCATAACTTTGACTACGCGCGCCGAAGTCCTCTGAGGAAGCGGGATGGAGCTCCCAGCGTTGCTCGTCGCGCCGCTCGACCTTTTCGGTCATCTCGAGCGGTTCTGCATCCTCGTAGTTCACTCCGACAGCACGACCGACCTCATCAACCAAGTCTTGATCCGGAGTGGGATTTGATCCGCCGATCGCTTCTTCTCCGGACGCTGCTTGATCCCGGGCGGCATCGATGTCCCCGCCCGTGATGACCGCGTCTGGCGGCACGGTCGTGTCCTGGCTCGCCTGCTCGTACCACTCCATCACTGTCTGATTC
>JBKPKC010000333.1:0-2363 GCA_046765595.1 Nitrospirota bacterium | reverse complement strand
CTCTTCGCCAAAGGCTATGGTTATGCAGATGTGGAAAAGAAAAAGCCCGTGTCCGCGCAAGAGACCCTGTTTCGTCCCGGTTCCATTTCAAAACTGTTCACCTGGACCGCAGTCATGCAGTTGTTCGAACAGGGCAAACTCGATCTGGACCGAGATGTCAACGACTATCTGGATTACAAGATTCCCGATGCTTTTGGTAAGCCCATTACATTAAAAAACATAATGACTCACACGCCTGGCTTTGAAGAGCAGGTCAAAGACTTATTCAGTAACGATGCATCCAAGCTCAACCTGGGCCAGTATCTTAAAACGCACATTCCCGCACGCATCTATCCGCCCGGAACGGTTCCAGCCTATTCAAATTACGCGACCGCGGTTGCCGGGTACATCGTCGAGCGCGTGTCGGGCCGGCCTTTCGACGAATACGTTGCTGAGAACATTCTCAAGCCATTGAACATGACGCACTCGACGTTCAAGCAACCGCTTCCACGGGAGCTTGCGCCGTTCATGTCTAACGGTTACCGGTTGGGTTCAGACGCGCCGGAGCTTTTCGAAGTCATAAATCCGTTTCCCGCGGGCAGCTTGAGTAGTAGTGCCACAGACGTGGCCCAGTTCATGATGGCGCACCTGGCTGACGGCCAGTTGGGCGGCACGCGCATACTAAAACCCGAGACAGCGCAGCTTATGCACAGCCGTCTGTTTGCACTCGACGATGGCGCGAATGCGATGTGTTATGGCTTCTACGAAGAGTCACGAAACGGACATCGCATCATCGGCCATGGCGGTGACACGGTTTACTTTCATAGCGATCTGCACCTGGTGTTGGACCAGAAACTCGGGTTCTTTGTTTCGTACAACAGTGCCGGTCGCGGCGACAGTTCCGGCAGAATAAATCTCTGGCAGGCGTTTCTCGATCGCTACTATCCGTACACACCCGCTGCGACGACTGCTGCGACGGCGAAGGAAGATGCGAACGCGGCATCCGGCACGTACACCCTGAGCAGGCGTAGTGATTCGTCGTTTTTGAAAACGGCATCATTACTCGGGCAATTCACGGTGGCGCCGGCAGGAGATGGCGACATCGAAGTAGCGCAGCTTATCGGCGCGAACGGAAAACCAAAGCGTTGGCAGGCAGTTGGGCCAATGACGTTTGTAGAGCGCGGCGGTCAGGACAAACTGATTTTCAAGCCGGATCAGAGTGGACACATGCAGATGGTCCTGCCGTACCCGTTCTTTGTAGGCCAGCGAGTAGGCCGGCTGGAAAATGGAAAGCTGCTCTTAACCGTATTGGGAATTTCGCTCGGGCTAATGCTGCTCACGCTTATACTGTGGCCGGTCGCATGGTTCGTGAGAAGACATTACGGTCACAAGTTGGAAATAAGTCCGATTGAACGATTGCTTCGCATCGGAGTGCGCCTTGTCTTCTTACTCGATCTGATCTTCATTGCAGCGCTGTTCGGGCTTACAATGTACGGCCTTTCTCATCTCGAGGTCTTCGGCGATCGCGGCGCGACATGGTTTCGCTTGATTCAGATCGTTGGTGTTATCGGCGCGTTGGGAACTTTGGTCGTTCTCGTCAACGCTGTGCTTGCCTGGATTCGTCCGCGAAGGCGCATTTGGGGCAAACTATATGCGACGATAATGGTGCTCGCGTGTCTTGGCGTGTTGTGGTTTGCGTTCGCGGGCAATCTCCTGCACTTCAGTTCGACTTATTAGCGTTCTGAAAATCGTGTTTATGAAACCGCGTTCAATCTTCGCTCTTTTCATCCCGTTATTTCTCGCCGCCGCAGCGATCGCTCAACAACCCAAACCGTCTCCGGCCCCGGCGGCGTGGCGAGAGCTCATCGGTGAATACGCAGGTGACAATGACACATTAATTGTCCTCGAGAAAGATCAAAAACTCTACGCGCTATCGAAACGGGCCGGCGCTGGTCCGATGCGTGAGCTCTCTGAGAATGCCTTTTACCGTGATCGAAACGGGAAGGTGTCGCACCTGAAGAGCGACGAGGTCATCTACACGCGCAAACCGCTTGGTCCGGAAGAAGGCGCGAATCAACTCAAAGTTAAGCCAGTGCGGCCAGTGCGGATTTTGCTCAAGGAGGCGTTGCAGGCCGAACCTCCAAAAGAGACTGGAGACTTTCTGCCCACGGATCTCGTCGAGCTGAAGAAACTCGATCCCACCATCAAGCTCGATGTCCGTTACGCGACGACGAACAATCTGTTTGGCACTGTCTTCTATTCTCAACCGCGCGCTTTCCTGCAACGCGCGCCGGCCGAGGCCCTCGTTCGCGTTAATCGAAAACTAAAAGCGTTGGGCTACGGTCTACTTGTTCATGATGGTTACCGACCGTGGTATGTGACAA
>JBKPKC010000332.1:0-14105 GCA_046765595.1 Nitrospirota bacterium | reverse complement strand
CCTATGCGGACAAGAGCTTGAGCCGCGGTATTCAAGGCAACTCGGGACGCGATGCGCTGCTCTCCCTCGAAGAAATCCTGCGTTCCCGCCGCCAGTCTTCGCTAGCGGGTCGGCAGCCGAAAACTCACGCCACTTCGACCGGTTAGACAACCTTCGCGTCTTGCATTCCACTTCTGGCCAGTGCTATCATTCGCGCTCTTTCACACCTGGGGCAAGACGACAACCGGTTAATTTTTCTGACGTTTGCACCAGTCTGCCCTGATCCGAAGAGCGTCTGGAGGAGGCATCTCGATGTACAAGACGATTTATATTCCGGTCGATAATTCGGACCATTCGAACCAGGCGGTGGACACCGGTGTCCATTTGGCTAAACTCTTCGGCTCGAAGATCGTCGGGAGCCATGTGTACGCAGCGAAAATGCACGATAAACGCTTCAAGCAGATGGAAGCCGGACTCCCCGAGGAATACCACGACGAGAAAGAACTCGACCGGCAGCGCCAAATCCACGATTCTCTGATTACCCGCGGGCTTCAGATCATCACCGACTCCTATCTCGACTACGTCGATAAGAAATGCAACGAGGCCAACCTTCCCATTGAACGGCGTTCCCTCGAAGGTCGGAATTGGAAGGTCCTGGCGGAAGACATTAATACCAACGGTTACGATCTCGTGATCATGGGCGCACTAGGTGTCGGTGCCGTCAAGGACAGCGTAATTGGGAGTAACACCGAACGTGTCGTTCGCCGCATACGGAATTCCGACATGTTGATCATCAAGAACATCCAGCCGATCAACGGTGGGAAAATCGTGGTGGCGGTCGATGGCAGCCCCTATTCGTTCGGCGGCCTGATGACCGGCCTGCAGCTCGGCAAGTCCTTGAACATGCCGGTCGAGGCGATTTCGGCCTTCGATCCCTACTTCCACTACGCCGCCTTCCACAGCATTTCCGGCGTCCTCAATGAAGAAGCCGGCAAGGTCTTTCGGTTCAAAGAGCAGGAAAAGCTCCACGAAGAGATCATCGACAGCGGCCTGGCCAAGATCTATCAGTCGCATCTGGATATCTCGCGTGAAATCGCCCAAGCCGAGCAGACCGACGTCAAAACCACATTGCTCGATGGAAAGGCGTTCGAAAAGATCATTCAATACGTCCGCAAGGACGTGCCGGCGCTGCTCATCGTCGGCCGCATCGGCGTCCACAGCGACGAGGACATGGACATCGGCAGCAACACCGAGAATCTGTTGAGGAGCGCCCCCTGCAATGTGCTGGTCTCGAACCGGAAGTATGTGCCGCCGATCGACACCCAGGCCGAGTACACCATTGCCTGGACGGAAGAGGCGCTTCGCCGGATGGAGAAGATTCCCGTGTTCGCCAGAGGCGTGGCCAAGACCGCCATTCACCGTTATGCGATCGAAAAAGGACATACGATCATCAGCAACACGGTCGTCGACGCAGCCGTCGGACACATTCTGCCGAAAGGCGCGATGGACGCCATGCGGGCCTTAGGAGGCAGTCTGGATGCAGCAGGGATCGATCGCGACAAAATGCAGGCGGACGAGGCGGTCGCGAAGGACCTCATGGGGTCGACGCTCAGCGGCATGATGACGCAGGTTGTAGAAGAAAAACCAAAAAACTCCGCCGCGACGCAGGCCTATCTCGACCGGATGAGCCAAAACTATTACGTGTGCGACGGCTGCGGCTACATCGGCAAGGGTGATACACCGGTGAAGTGCCCCGTCTGCGGCGCGGAGGGGAACCGGTTCAAGGCCGTCGACAAGAGCATTTTCGAAGCGGCCGCCAAAGCCGAAGGCGAGGTCGAAACCGATCTGGCCTACGACGACGTGCCCATGCAGTGGACGAAAGACGCCAAGGAAGCGATCCGTGCCGTCCCGGCCGGATTCCAGCGGCGCCGTGCGAAGGCGAAGATCGAAAAAAGCGCCCGCAAGCTCGGCATGACGACCATCACGTTGGAATATGCCGCCCCGATGATCAAGGAAGCCGCCTCGGAAGAATACGAACCGATTTTCGCCAACAAGGGCGCCGGAACGTCGGCTGACGCGCAGGCGAAGCTGGCCGGGGTCCAGGCGAACGGCTCGCAGGACGAGAACGGCCATGCAGAAGCGGCTCCATACAGCTGGACGCCCGAGGCCCAGGCACGGCTCGAGCGCGCCCCTGAAGGCTTCATGCGCGACTGCACGAAAGCCCTCATCATCAAGCACGCCGATAAACTCGGCACGACCCATATCACGCTGGAAGTCGCCAACGAGGGCATCGAGCAGGCCAAGGGGTATATGGAAGAGGCGATGAAGACGGGCAACTTGAAAGACATGATCGCCAGCCTCACTGGCAAAGCTGCCAAATAAGGAATGAAACCGCTTCCGATCTTCAATCCATCGGTCTCAGGAGCGTTGGGGTCCCTTTCGCAACAACTGACCCAGTTTTTCTCGCCTCGTCCTCAGGGAGAGGGCCCGTACGACGGTCGGACCGTTGACGACTTCAAGCCCTATCTCGTCGCCCTCAACCTGACCAAACGCTGCAATCTGAAGTGCGACCACTGCTATCTCGACGCCACCACCAAGGCGGCGGGCGGTGACGACGAACTCACGACCGACGAGTGCTTTCGCCTCATCGACCAGATTGCCGAGGTCAACAAAGGCTGTCTGCTCGTCATCACCGGCGGTGAGCCGCTCGTCCGGCCCGACATTCTCGACATCGCCCGTCATGCCGTGAAGCTCGGCTTCATGGTGGTCTTCGGCACGAACGGCATGCTGATCAACGACCGGATGGCACAAGCATTGGTCGAAATCGGCGTGATGGGTGTCGGCATCAGCATCGATTCGCTGGATCCACAGAAGCACAATGCCTTCCGGGGTGTTCCCGGGGCCTGGGAAGCGGCCGTGGCCGGCATCGAGGCGAGCAAACGCAATGGACTTCAGTTCCAAGTGCACTTCAGCGCCCAGCCGATGAATTACCAGGAGCTGCCCGCCGTCATCGAGTGGTCTCATGGGCTCGGCGCCCGCGTGCTGAACGTGTTTTTTATGGTCTGCACGGGACGCGGAGAGGAACTCACCGATATTACTCCGGCCCAGTACGAGGAAGTTCTCGGCTATCTGGTGAAGTGCCAAGACGACTATCAGGGCATGCTGATTCGGGCCCGCTGCGCTCCCCACTTCAAACGGCTGGCGTATGAGAAAGATCCCAACTCGCCGATCACGAAAGCGACCGGCTATATGGGCGGTGGCTGCCTCGCCGGGACGAACTATGCCCGGGTGACGCCGAACGGCGAATTGACGCCCTGCCCCTACATGCCGCTGTCGGCCGGCAACGTGCGCGAGAAGAGTTTCGTGGACCTCTGGGAAAAGTCCGACATCTTCAATTCCTTCCGCTATCCGCAGTTGAAGGGGAAGTGCGGTGATTGCGAGTATTCGGATATCTGCGGTGGATGCCGCGCCCGTCCCTACGTGGATCATGGCGACTGGCTGGACGAGGACCAGTGGTGCCTCTACACCCCGAAGGGGGGAGAGAAGATCAAGGTCGCCTTCAACGTCGAAGCAGCATCATCGGTGCAGTGGGACGACGCTGCATCGCTCCGGTTGAGCCGCATTCCCTATTTCCTTCGTGCCATGGTCAAGAAAGGCGTCGAGAAACACGCCCGGGAACAAGGCATCTCGACCGTGACGATCGAACTCATGGAAGAACTCAGGAAAAAGCGCTTCGGTAACGACGCACCTGTCTTCAAGTTCTAAGAGGCCACGACGTCAGCGGTTAATCACCGTTTGCTGTGGTCTTGGCTGAACGCCGATCGCTGAAAGCTGACAGCATGGATGCATTGCAAAGCATCGTCACCGATCTCAATACGCTCATTCCCATCGTCAATCACTGGTTTCATCTATTGTCGGCCGTCATTTGGATCGGGGGGCTGGCCTTCCTCGTCATGGCCGTGACGCCCGGCCTGCAGAAATCGGTCGCGCGCGAACAGATCAAGCCCATCACGGACGTCTTCTACCAGCACTATAAGAAAGTCACAGGCATTTTGCTGGTCGTCCTCTTGTTCACCGGCGGAATCAATCTCCACTACGTCAACCAGGTCCTCACTTCGCAGACCGGCTCAGGCGTCCAACATCACGCCAAGTATCTCACCGTCTTTTTTATCAAGCTGTTCCTCGTGCTGTGTCTGCTGACCCTGTTCCTCTATACGGTCATTTTCAAATCCGACGATGACGCGGAAGAAGGCGAAGCCTACGAAGTCATTCCGTTTCAACGGGCGGCGCTGTGGATGGGATTTTTCATCATTCTCTGCGCCGCCGCCATGAAGCACCTCCACCAGTAAGTCGTATCCGGAAGGATACCGCCGGTACTACTTCCGATACGTTGACTCTCTTCCACTTCGACCGCCCATGACATCGGGCTCGTCTCCCGGCCACTCACATATCAACCACTTAGGATTTTTTACCAGGCGTCATTGAGCGGCAGGACGTGGCATGCCTGTTGCTGAACGACCACCCGGAAACGAGTCCTGGCTACATGACCTACCGACGGGACCTTGGCGAGAAGCGGCGCAGCATGTGACGCGCCTCCGGATCGTGCCCATCCGGCGGCCCTTCCGGCGCCCCGCTCTCGGCCATCAAGGCTGCGTGCCGGCCGCCCGGCATGCAGCCTTCCATCAATCGGGTTGGCTAGGCCGGACTCAAAGGTGGACTGATCCCATAGGCGACATCACCGTGAGGGAGGGAATCCATGCCGACGACCACCGCAACGACTCCAGGCCCTGTCGAGATGCAGCTACGCCCCGGAAGTGAGGTCATGAATGTGAGCATCGCGAAACCACCCAGCAAGGCGCCTCGCATGGTTCGGCTGACGGTCAATCTCCCCTCGCATCTGGTCGAACAGATGCGCGACGCCGTCTATTGGACCCCTGGCTTGACGCTGGCCTGGATGATTGCCCGAGCGGTTCGGACTTCGCTCACGGAATTGGAAACCGTTCATCAAGGTCCTTTTCCCAAGCGCCTGAAGCCGCTGCGCGCCGGGAGGCCCAGGCTGCTCGGACAAGCGATGAACGTCCCGACGCTACCGGCAGGTGAAAGGGGGAACGGCACGGGCAACAACACCGTCCCGCTGTTGACGCATCCCAGACCTCAACGGGTTTTTGAAGACGAGGAGAAGGCCCGCTTGAACACGCCGCGAATGCCGAAATAGGCGAATGAATCTTTGAGGTTCGAATAGAGACGTTTGAAGGGACCCATTTCGGGATTGGTCACGTATTCCATCGTCAAGGCAATCCGTTCCTCGCCGGCCCCCAACGGCGTCACGGCATGCCATAACTTATCTCCGTTGAAGATGACCATATCGCCGGGCTCCGTCACCAACTCCAACGTACGAGGCGTCTTGCCGGGAACGTCCTTGAAGAGCTCGCAGACCAGTTTGCAGTGGGTTGACTTGTCGACCAACCCCATCAGAATCGTATAGCGGGCCCCTTTGTAGTAGCTGGTGTCGTAGTGAAACCCGATATGGTCGCCGGCTTCAGTGTAATAGTACAAGGCGCAGGAGTGCGGATCGTTGTCAGGACAGAGCATCAATTTGGCGTCGGTCAGCCGGTGGAGGAACGCAAGGAATGCGGGTGAGCGGTAGAGATCGAGGAACAGCGGCGCTTGTTCCTGCACCGTGTAATAACTGACGCTTCCACCTTTTTTGTGCCCTGGAATGTAATTGCGGTTCAGCTGCGGCTTCACCCCTTGGGCCTGGGGAACAAGCATCGCCTCGACGAAGTCACGCGGAAGAAATTGGGGAATCACGAGGAACTCGTTCTGCTCCCAATAGTCGCGATGCAGCTCGTCGACATTCAACCGTGCCACCGCCTGTTCGACCGCGTCCGCTACCGTCGTCGTTGCAATGGAAACCACGCTAACCTCCTGCCTTGAAGAGAACCTCTCCGTTCAGGGCGCACTCAACACGGGCGCCTTGACTACTTCCACGTCAGGGGGAAACTTCGGCAGAAACAGTTCGTCGCCCAGACCGATGTTCGACTCCAGGGACGAGAACTCAAAGTTTGACACGTTGCCGCTAGCCTCGTAGAGAGAGAGGCTCCTGATGTAATACGTCTTGGGAAAGACTTCGACGACGATCTTCTGAACCGTTCCGTGCGTCTCTCCGTCGTGTGACTTCGGCACCAGTGTGACGAGCCTGATCCCGCCGACGCCCCGGCCCTTCCCTGAGGTCGGTTCGGCGTCGAAGGACGCGTCAAGCTTCGCCGCTCCCTGAAGAAGTTCCAACGGGGCTTTAGAGGCGGCCATCTGCGTGAGCTTTCCGACCATCACCTGCTTGTGCTCCGGCACATATACTTTAATGTCGTCCCCTTGAACATAGATGTCTTCGCTCGACGGCTCCAGATAGTGCCACCGCAACCGGCCCGGTTTCTTGATGTAGACCTTCCCCGACGACGTCATGGGCCGTTCAAAGCCTTCGATCGTTGTCTTTTGCGTGAAATCGGCTTGGAGGTCTTTGGTCTTCTCATAGCGCGCCTGCAGGCGCTTCATCACCTCTCGCACTTCTTTGCGGGCCTGCTCGTCCCCGCCGTCTTGTCCGAGGGCCGGAAGCGCCGTGTGAAGCGCCAAAAGAGCGCTGATGATCATGACCCAGGGCTTCGTCATTCGTGGGCGTCTCCGACGGGACCGCGGCGACCGATGACTTCGCGGCGGCCGTCGCGTCCGGCGGCGCCGACAAGGCCGTCGGCTTCCATCTGCTCGATCATGCGGGCGGCACGAGGATAGCCGACCCTCAGCCGACGCTGAATCAGCGACGCGGAGGCTTGGCCGGTCGACAACACCAGCTCTTTGGCCTGCTCGTAGACTTCGTCCTGCGCCTCTTCCTCTTTCGCCTCTTCCTGCTTCAGCGATTGCAATTCCTGGTTATAGCTCGGCGAGGCCTGTTCTTTGACAAATTCGACGACACGGCGCACGTCGTCGTCGGAGACATAGGACCCGTGCAACCGCATCAACCGGCCGGTCCCGGACGCCAGGTACAGCATATCCCCCCGGCCAAGCAGGGCCTCGGCACCGTTGGCATCGAGAATCGTGCGTGAATCCGTTTTCGATGAGACTTGAAATGCGATGCGTGCGGGGAAATTCGCCTTGATCAAGCCGGTCAGTACGTCGACGGAAGGACGCTGGGTCGCCAACACCAGATGGATGCCCGACGCCCGCGCCATCTGCGCCAGCCGGGCAATTTTGTCCTCGACGTCCTTTGGCGCGACCATCATCAAATCTGCAAGCTCGTCGATCATCACGACGATAAACGGGAGCGGCTCCGGCGGAGTCGGCGGCGGCATGAACGAGCCGGGACTGCCGTCGGGAATCGCAGTTTCACCGGCAGACAGGCGTTCCTCGTCGGAGAGAAAATGCATCGGCAACTCGGGCTGATCCGGCTTGCCTTCCGGCGCCGCGTCCGGAAGCACCCCCTGAGCGCCCGCGACTTTGCGGTTGTAGGAATCGATATTGCGCACGCCGGCTTCGGCCAGCAATTTGTAGCGGCGCTCCATTTCCTGAACGACCCAGCTCAATCCGCGCGCCGCCGACTTGGGATCGGTAATCACCGGCCGCAGGAGATGAGGGATGCCGTCGTACGTTTGGAATTCCAGCATCTTGGGATCGATCAGCAGCAGCTTGACTTCGTTCGGTTTGGCCGACAGCAGAATGCTGATCAACATCGTATTGAGGCTGACGCTCTTGCCGGCACCGGTCGCGCCGGCGACGAGAAGATGGGGCATGGTCTTGAGGTCCGCGGTGACGGGGGAGCCAAATATGTCTTTGCCCAGCGCCAGTGTCAGCTTGGACCTGGCCCTTGTAAAGGCATCGCTCGTGACGACTTCCTTCATCGACACGGTCTCACGCTGGGCGTTCGGGACTTCGATCCCAACGACCGACTTGCCCGGGATGGGTGCGACGATCCGCAAGCTGATGGCTTTCATCGCCAAGGCCAAATCGTCGGCCAGATTGACGATCCTCGCCACCTTCGTGCCGGGCGCCGGCTCAAATTCATACATGGTGACCACGGGACCCGGACGCACTTCTGTCACACGGCCTTCAATGCCGAAGCTCAATAGGGCTTTCGACAAGATTTCCGATTGGGCCTTCAACTCGTCGTCGGTAATGCGGGCGAGGATTCCCGACGGGTCCGTCAACAATTCGTCCGCATCCGGCAACTGATAGGAGCCCGTATCCTCGGTCTTGCCGACCACCGTCGGGTCCGGCTCGGGTTCTGCGGGTTCGATCGGCTCGGGCGGCACCACGAGCGGGGGCGGCACCACAGCCGGCGGGAGTACCATCGCTTCTTCGGTCTCGGGAAGCGCTTCTTCGATGACCGCTCGGATCGATTTCGCCCTGCGCGGTTTGGAGGGTTTAGGCGCTTCGACGACATCCTCCATCGTCCGCCGCGGGAGCGCGGCGCTGATGCCTTCCCGCACCTTGCGTCCCCATCCAGGAATCTGAACGACCAACTGCGCAAGTGAAAGGGGCGTCGTGAAGAGCATCGCCACCAGGAAACCGGAAATGATGAGGATATGCGCGCCCGTGCTGGCGAAATAGGCCCGCAGGCCGTCGGCCAGCAGTTGTCCGAACAGGCCGCCCGCCTGACCGCGGAAGACCATTCCGCTGGAGATCGTGGGCACAGCCGTCACCTCCAGATGGAGGAGGCTGCTCAGGAACAAGAGCGCCGCGAGTGAGGCGGCGGCATTGCGCACTCTGATGGAAAGGTCGCTCTGTGTGAAGCAGCGGGCGCCGAGCAGGCCGAGCAGGACGGGAAACAAATAGGCCGCGCCCCCGATGAGGGAAAACAAGAGTGAGGAGAAGACCGCCCCGGCCGAACCGATCAGGTTGTGCGTAGGAGGGCTGACCGTGGAGCTCGATGTCGCCACGACCTTCGGCTCACCAGGGACAAAGGATAAGAGACTCAACAGCGTCAAAAGGCTCAGCGCGATCAAGATCACGCCGATCACTTCACGCTTCAAATGGGAAGGGGGAGCAACGGGGCGGCGGGCCTCGCCCCGCTTGGCCGAGCTGGTTACGCCCATGCGCGGGATGCTAACACAGGGGGTAGACCAATTCAAACAATCGCCGCCACGATACGCGCCCGTTAGGGCGCGCTCTCGCAGCCGATCCGCTCAGCCAGCTCCACGAATTGCGCGAACGTCAAGGTTTCGGCGCGCACGGCGGAGAGCAGGCGCATGCTTTCCACCGCCCGAGCCACCATCGGCGCATCGAAGCCTTCGTCGCGGAGAGAATTCACCAGTGTCTTCCGGCGATGGGCAAATGCGGCCTTGACGACGCCGGCGAACCTCGACTCCTCCGTCCGGGACCGCAGTCCTGCCGGTCGTGGGCGAAGTACCACGACGGCCGAGCCCACCTCCGGTCGAGGCCGGAAGCAGTGGGCAGACACCTTGAATGCCTTCGTCACATCCGCCGCATACTGGGCCATGACCGACAACACTCCGTAGTCGGGATCGCCGGCTTTGGCCACAAGCCTGTCGGCGACCTCATTCTGGAGCATGAGCACCAAGCGCGGAAATCGCCCGCGGTGCTCCAGGAATTTGAAGAGAATCGGCGTGGAAATATAGTACGGCAGGTTCGCAACCACCACCGCACCGACCGGCAGCGTGTCGAACGGATGCATGAGAGCGTCCGCATGGATCAGCTCGACATTGGTCCATTCGGCGTGCCGCGCGTGCAGCAGGTCATGGAGCCGCCGATCGACCTCGATCGCCACCACGCGGCTGACCACAGGCGCCAGCGCTTCCGTCAACACGCCCCGACCGGGACCGATTTCAACGACCGTGTCCGCGGGCGTGAGTTCCGCCGCCGCAATGATTTTTCGAACGATGTTCTGGTCGATCAGAAAATGCTGTCCAAGACGCTTGTTTGCCGGGGGGAAATCCGGACGCGGCACCTAGGCGCCTCCGGCCGGCGGAAGCTGACGGGACTTGAAAATCCGCTGTCCTAAGGCCTTCAGCGGCACGCGAAAACAGTCCACGAGATCAGTGAACTCTTCGACCAGGTCATTGGTGAAGACCATACCGGGTTGAAGACCGGCGAACTCCTGCGCTTCTTTTTCGCCGACCGATTCGGTCAGCAAGGCAATCGTTCGGACCCGCCACTTGGCAACCCGTTCGGTACCCGAGACCGTGTTGAGCGACCCTTCCATCGTGTCCTGGTAAATGACATCCAGGTCCTTGAGTTGCTGCTGGATCACCCACAGTGCCTTATCCGAATCCATTGGCATGATGCAGTCCTTCTCCTATCGCGTGTCACGAGACGGTCGATTGCGTGCGAGCCGGGCGGCCAGTTTGACCGCTTCGACGAGACTGCCAGGATCAGCGACGCCTTTGCCGACAATGTCGAAGGCGGTGCCATGATCGACGGACGTCCGGATGATCGGCAGGCCCACGGTGAGGTTGACGCAGCTGCCGAAGGCGACCATCTTCAGCGGAATCAAGCCTTGATCATGATAGAGCGCCACGATCGCGTCGTAGTCCCCTCGTGCGGCTTTTCCGAACAGCGTATCCGCAGGCATCGGATCACTGGCAAGAATGCCCTGGGCCTGCGCAGCCCGTGCCGCAGGCGAGATAACGCGCAGCTCTTCGTCGCCGAACAGTCCTTGCTCCCCGGCGTGCGGATTGAGAGCGGCGATGCCGATCCGGGGCCGTTTCACGCCGAAGAGCGTCGTCATGGCCCTGTGCGCCAGGCGAATGCCTTTCTCAATTTTGGCCTGCGTCAGCAGCGAGGGCAGTTCCTTGATCGCGACGTGGGTGGTCACGAACATGATCTTGAGCGGACCGCCGATGATCATCATTCCCGATTCCTGGGCCTGGGTCAGATCGGCCAACAGTTCCGTATGACCGGGGTAACGACAGCCTGCCATGTTGATGGCTTCTTTGTTGATCGGTCCCGTGACCATACCGTCGATGCAGCCTGCTTGGGCCAAGTGCACCGCGGTCTTGATGAAGGCCACGGACGCGGCGCCGGTTTCGGGGGCCGCGACTCCTGGCCGGTAAGCACCCAGCGGACGTTCGAGCGGATCCAATACGGCGATGTCTCCGGCGCGTCGGCCGATCGGCTGATGCCCTTCGACCCGGCGCACGGTCAGCTTGAGCTTGAGGCGTTTCACCGTATGCTGCATCACGTCGTGAGAGCCGATGACCAGCGGCGAGCAGACGCGCCGGAGGGTCGTTCCGGCAAGCGCCTTGGCAATGACTTCCGGTCCGATGCCCGCAGGATCGCCCATGGTGATTCCCAGCCACGGAAGGTTCTTTCGACTGTTGGCGACGGACGTCACGATCACCACCCGTACAAATACAGTGCGTACCCTATATAAAGGACGGCCCCGGCCGTGAGCAACCAAGGCCGCCACTGACCGGACCACACCGCCTGCAGCAGCAAACTTCCCGTCGCGACCACGGCGAGCACCATCGTCAGCAACGCCGAAGGCGCGAGCGTCCATTCGGTGCCGAGGAGGCCCACCGAAACAGGCACCGTGCCTTGAAAGACCATCGCCCCCGTGACGTTGCCGACGGCCAGCCGGTCCTTTTTTTGATAGAGCCAAAGAAAGCTGTTGGACATCTCCGGCAATTCCGTCGCCAACGGCGCAATCAGCAGGGCCAAAATCAACGGCGAAATCGCCAGGAGATGCGCCGTTGATTCCGCGGCGGTCACAAACAAGTGCGCGCCCAACGCGAGTCCGCCCAATCCTGCCAACGCCTGCACGGCAATGATCGCGTACGAAGGCTTGGCCGACCGTCTCGAAAATAACAGCGGCGCCAGCTCGCCGGCCTGATCCGAATCGTCGTCGCTGAACTTGAGTTTCACGTAATAGCCGTAGAGGCTGAGCAAACCAGCGGCGGCGACCACCCGGAGCACGCGGGAAGGAATGAAGGCGCAGGCCATCGCCACCGTGTACGCGAGCGTGAAACAGGACAGGTCCACAGCGACGTCCTTGTAATTGAGCCGGAAGACCCCCCCGTGTTTGCCGAGGCGCGCATATACCATCAGCAGCAGCGCCAGCATCGGAACGACCAGGGTGCTCAACATGAAGGGCGCCCCCAGAATCGCACCCAACCCGACCTCGGTTTCTTGCGAGGTGGCACCGAAAAAAATGGCGACGATGGGAATGGAGGTTTCCGGAAGCGTTGTACCGATCGCGGCCAGGACGCTGCCCACGGCGCCCTCGGAGAGGTTCCGGCGCTTTCCGAGCCATTCGATTGCATTGGTAAACAGCGCGCAGGCGCCCAACGTGACGACGACGGAGGCGCCGAACAGCAGGACGTACCCGAGGAGCGTCACGAGCGGCCCTTTACAGTGAGGCGGCTCTTGGCATAGGCGAGCGCTGCTTCTTCCATGACGGCCTTGACCGGACGTCCGGTGCGTTCGGCAATCCGCTTGCAGTCGAGATATTCCGGGGCCGCCTTCGTGCTGGTCGCGTCGACGGCCGCAATCTTCATCCTGACCGTGCCTCCGCGGATCTTCACGGATGCGAACCGTCGTGGAAGGATGTGGCGGGTGATTTCCTGCACTCGAGCTCCCAAGGCCGTCGTCTCTTCGAACAGCACGTCGAGCAGTGGCTCGACGCGGTCAGTCGCAACGAGCGCGGTCAGCACAATGGCGGGCCGCCCGCGCTTCATGATGACAGGCGCCAGTGTCACGTCGAGTGCGCCTGCGCGGAACAGGCGCTCCATGACATGTTCGTAGGTTTGCGGATTGACGTCGTCGAGATTTGTTTCGATCTGGACTATCGTATCGCGTGCCCGACCGTTGCCGCTGGATTCCTTCGCCATAAAGACCCGAAGCACGTTCGGCCATCCGGGAGGATTGGCATCCCCCGCTCCGTATCCCACGGCCACAGGCGTCATCTGCGGCATCGGTCCGAAATCCGTGGTCAGCGTTCTCAGCAATGCAAGGCCGGTCGGTGTCGTCAATTCCCGCGCGGGTCCGGCCGAGTAGATCGGCACGTCCTTGGCGAGCATCGCGACTGCGGGGCCGGGCGCCGGCAAAAGGCCGTGCGCGGACCGTATCGTACCAGCCCCCATATTGACGGCGCTCGCAGTGACCCGGCTGACGCCGAGCAGCTCGCAGCAGATCAGGCCGCCGACAATGTCGACGAATGAATCCAACACACCGACTTCATGGAAATGGACATGGTGTTTCGCCACGTGATGGGCTTTCCCTTCCGCATCTGCCAATCGTTCGAAGACCGACAGGCTTTGCTGCCGTACATTGGCTGAAAGACGGCTCGAGGACAGGACGGCGCGGATACGGGCAAGCGACCAGGGGCGCTTTTGAGTCGGCGCGATGAGCACGTCGATCTTCGTGGCCCAGATGGCCCCCCGCTGGACGCGGCGTTTCCGAAGCTTGAAGCCTCGCACGCCGAGCCGTCCCAGACCTTTGACCAGGCCCGCGAACGGCGCGCCCGCGTCGATCAACGCACCCAGCGTCATGTCGCCGCTGATGCCCGAGAAGCAGTCGAAGTGCAGATGCGCGCCCATGGCCATCCTTCCTGCGGCTGTTGAGCCGGCCATCTTACCCAACGGTGCCATGAACGGCAATGACGGCGCTCGCATTGACAGGGCGCAGGCACTGTGTTATCCCACTGCGGCACATCGGTACCTCCTCCCTCCCCGTAACCTGAAGGCCACAGACAGGACTCATGCTGGGCACCACGCCGGACACGCCAACACCACAGACCGGCTTCCGTCTTCCTCCGCTATTTTTTGCGTGGGCGGTGGCCTGTTCTATTTTTGTGGCCATCTCTGCTGAACCGGCGTGGGCCAAGTCGAAACCCGTCAAGACTGCGCGTCCGGAACCGGAGCTCAAGGTGCTGGAATTGAAGATCAGCCCCAAACCCTACACCGTCTCCGCCGGGTCGCTGGAATTCTCGGCACTGGTCCAGCTCCCTCGCGAATTGGACGGCGCCACGATCCTCGAAGTGTCTTCACTCGTCAGTTCGCCTTCCAAAACCTCCATCCGCTTTCTTTCTTTGCGCAAACCGCTGGAATTGCCGGTGGCGACCCCGATCAGCACGGAGCCGCCCAGGGTCTCGGTGGTGTTGTCCTGGGACGGCATGGATC
>JBKPKC010000331.1:0-5440 GCA_046765595.1 Nitrospirota bacterium | reverse complement strand
GAGCTTGCCGTCCGGACCTTTCTTGGGGCCGGCGCCAAAGTAAATGAGGTTCTCCCAGTAGAAGGAGGTCAGCAAGAATGTGGTCGGGACACCGAAGTCGGTAAACAGGTGATCCGCCTCCCCTTTGGCATCGAAATGTTCGACCTTGTACTTGCCGTTCAGAGTCGGCATGCGGTTGTCGCTGAGCGGAATCCATCTGCGTGTGTCTTCTAGCGTGGACCAGATGACGTGTTGAACCCCGGCCTGCTTCGCCGCTTGGGCCATGTTCTTCGCCTGGGCGAATTCCTTCTCCGCCGAGAAGTGTTCCCAAAAGTTCGTGAGGCAGAACGCGCCGTAGGCACCGGCGAAGGCCTTCTTCAGCGATTCGACGTCGTCGAGATCGGCGGCGACCACATCGGCGCCCAGCTTCTTGACCTCCTTGGCCTTGTCGGAGTCCACCTTGCGCGTCAGCGCCCGCACCGCAAAGCCGCTGCTGGGATCGTTCAGAATGGCACGCACCAACCCGCCGCCTTGCGCACCGGTGGCACCGACAACGGCAATGATCTTTTTGTCAGCCATGACTGGCTCCTTTCTCTCTTGGTGAACGTCAGGTCCTCGTCAACAATTCAAGAACATGCCCGGCAGGGTCGTTGAAGTAGACGCCTCTGCCGCCGTTCCAGTTATTGAGCGTGCCGTCACGTGTCCATGGGTCTTTGCCAAACGCGACGCCGCCCTCCTGCACCCGCTTCACAATCGCATCGAACTCCTCATCGCTGACATGAAACGCATAGTGGTGTACGTCGAAATGCTCGGCATCGTCGAAGTCGAGTGTCAGCTGTTCATTGACGCGCACCGGCGCAAAATGGCCGCTCGCGCCGTCGTACTTCAGTCCAAACATCTTGGCGAAAAAACGGGCCGACGCGTCCTTGTCGTGCGCGGGTACGATCGTGTGATTCAGGATGATGGCCATCGATCTTTCCTGCTTGGTTCAGCCATATCTCAAGACTTTCGTCACGACCACATCACGCAGCCATCACGCCGCCGTCCACCGTCAGGATGCTGCCGGTCGTCCAGCTTGACTCATTGGAGGCGAAATAGACGGCGGCCTCCGCAATTTCTTCAGGCCGGCCGAGCCGACCCATGGGGTGATACGCTTCGAACCCGGCCTTTACATCAGGGTCGGCGAAGATGTCACTGACACCCGGAGTGACGACACCGGCCGGACAGATGCAGTTGCACCGGATGTGCTCGCCTGCGTAGTGCACCGCGACGGTCTTGGTGAGCATGATCACCCCGGCCTTCGCGGCCTGATAGGCATGAGCCTGAAAGCCGCGAACCGCTTTGAGACCACCGACCGTAGAAATATTCAGAATCGACCCGCCTCCCTGCTGAAGCATTTGGGGAATGGCCGCGCGAATGAATCGAAAGGTGCCTTTCATGAAGACGTCGAACGTCTCGTCCCAAATGTGATCCGAGGTTTCATGCAGCGGTGCCGCATGGAATAAGTTGCCGGCGTTGTTGACGAGAATGTCGAGACGGCCGAAGGTCCTGACCGTGGCTGCAATGGCCTCCCGCACGTCCGGCTCGTTCGTCACGCTGCCGACAAGGGCCAGGGCCCGTCCGCCTGTCCCTTCGATCTCCTTGACGACACGTCCCAACTGATCCTTCCGCCGGCCGGTGATCGCGACGTGGGCGCCTTCTCTCGCAAACACCTTCGCAATCGCTTCGCCGATTCCGGTGCCTCCGCCCGTCACTATGGCGACTTTGTGTTGGAGTCTCATGGATGCGTCCTCCTCGATTGTCGGAAAAGAAGGCGTCTACAGAAAGTAGTTGTCGTGACGGATGCAGATCTCCTTCCACTGCTCATCAGTAAACTTTTGGCCGGCGGCCTTCGCCGCGATGGCTTCGAAGTAGCCTTCCCGCGGCGCGCCCGGTGAAAACAGAATCAGCATCGAGGCCGAGTCATCGGAGTCGTTTTGAAACCCATGCAGGCCGCCTTCGGGGACGAACAGGAAATCTCCTGCGTGGGTATCGATCCACCGCTCGCCGTTAAACAGCCGCACGCTGCCGGAGATGATAAAAAACGACTCGGACATGGTTCTATGGAAGTGCGCGGCCGGCCCCGGGGTGTGCGGCTGCGCATCCCAGCGGTACAAGCCAAATTGTCCGTGCGTGGAGGCGCCGGTCGCCAGATAACGCACCGCAGTGCCGGAACCGATCGTCAGCTCGGGCTTCTGGCCGGCCGGACGGTAGACCGCGCTCATTTCGCCCTTCTCGCCTTTATAGCGTGGCTCGGGATAGGACATCAGTGGCTCCTTTGGCCGCAAAATTAAATTTCATATCGAATCGCCCATCATCGAGTACTGGGGACAAGCCCAGCCTTGATATTCTTGGCAAAATATATAATGCCAGAAGGGATATGGAGGCTTGTCGATGGCGGGCATCGCCCTGGTCACGGGAGCAAACAAAGGGATCGGGCTGGAGGTGGTGCGACAGTTGGCAGCGCTCGGATGGCACGTCTTCCTGACAGGGCGCTTGCTTGCCTCGGTGCGGAGAGCAGCGTCCCCGCTTGGCCCCTCCGTCATCCCCGTCCCGCTCGACGTCACGAGCCAGATCAGCATCGACGCGGCCTTTTCGAGCACGTCGCAGACGGTGAACCATCTCGACGTTCTGATCAACAATGCCGGTATTTTGGACCACGACGATGCGTCCATCTTCGACCTGCCCCCCGGGCGGCTGCGCCGAATGATCGAGACGAATACGATCGGAGCCCTGCGGATGAGTCAAGCGTTTTTGCCGCTGCTCCGAAAAAGTGAGTTCGGCAGAATCATCAACGTGTCGAGCGGAGCCGGTCAACTGTCCGACATGGGAACCTGGGCTCCGGCCTACAGCATTTCGAAGACGGCGCTCAATGGCGTGACCGTTCAATTTGCTGCGGCCCTGGCGGGCTCCAACATCGCCGTCAATTCTATGTGCCCCGGCTGGGTCAACACCGACATGGGGGGCCGTGAGGCGCCGCGATCGATCGAACAAGGCGCGGACACCATTGTGTGGCTCGCCACCGAGGCGCCCCAGTCCATGACCGGCTTGTTCATCCGCGACCGGAAACCGATTCCCTGGTAACCTGCCTTCCAAGTGATTCACCGTACAGGCCCTCTCATTGGCACTCTCGCATTAGCACCCGTAGCAGGGCTTCGTCAGCCGCGAGGGATCGAGGCGGATTCGTCCGGGTTCGGAGGCTTCCACTTGTGCGCTCCTGCGCTCAGCAGGCACGACCCTTCTACTCATGAAATACCACAGGGCAGAGAGAATGATGCCGATGTCTCCCAACACAAAGGCCCATGAGGCCACATACAGTGCCAAGATCACCGAGGCGGCATCGAAGGATCCCAGGGTCTCGAACACAAATACATTCAATGCCCCACCGATGAGGACGAGGGCGGCGGCCGTGGCTACCACGCGTTGGATGTTTTGCTGTATCTGAATGTTCATGGGAACCGCCTTTCTACCGGTCGTCATGCCCCTGCTGCCGGCCGATCGCTAAAATTTGCTTATGCTATTGGCAAGTCGCGTTCCCACGGAAAATCGGCACCGGCGCGGCCAGCAACTTATTGAAACCTCAGGACGTTCGGCGATTTTCTGCGCGTGAGCTATCGGACAAGAAGATTGAAGTGACGAGGGAAAACTGCCGACCAAACGGCTCACTGCCGAAAAGTCGGCGGCGGGGCGCCTTTGCGTTTCGCTCTTGGCCTTCCGAAGCGGTCTGCCTAGGCTTTGCCGAGCCTATCCTATATGGGAGGCTAGGTCATTGGTCAATGATTTGGGAGGGTGTCCCGCAGGTCACACATCTGTTGCGAAGGAATGTAGATATCCCCGGGCTCGCGGAAACCCCATGCCGTGGCGAGCGCCTGGCAAGTCAATTTCATGTTGGGATCTCCCGGTTCTTTGATTCTCATATCCCGGTAGTGCGCGCTTCCTGTCCACCGGATCTTTCCGCTTTCCAGATCCACTGCTCGAACAGACACCGCCGAGGAGGTTGTGTCGATAAAAATGATTTGAGAGGCCCCTGCGATACGCCCGACGTGAAGCAGCATGGCCTCATCATCCGAGGAGCGCACGAGGCGGAGCTGCTGTTCCGCGAGGATCTGGTCTAACTGGCTCCGCTCAAGAACCGACAGCCCCCGCTTCTGTAACCAAATGGTCGCCGTACTGTTGGCGCTGTTGTTGTTTCCGACAATCACGACCGTCTCGTTTCCATCCGATAGGCGCGAGTGGAATCCATCTGTGAGGGGTACGCCATTTCTATAACGGTTGATCCGCCGTTCACTGGCTCCGAAGGTGGGGATGAGGAGAAGGCCCCTGGCAATGACCTTTCCCGTCGTCGTCACGGTGCTATCCGCGGGATTGAGGACGAGATGATTACACGCGGTCAGGAATGTAAGTCCGAAAAGGAGAAGGCCAAGATAGAAGCGAGAAAGGCGGCGCATGGGCACCTCGCGCGCTGGCCCATTTTAAAGAGGATACTGAGGAGGCGCAAGCGTGGGGGGGCTGGGCTGCGGTTCCCGGCAGTTTCCGGAAATCAACCCGCCCTTACCCCCCGCATCTTACGGAGCCAGACCGCCATTTGGCCAGGCGGCTTTCCATCGCTGGAGCACGAAGGCGACCCGTCTACCCTCTCTGCTTACTTGTGCCCCGTGTCGTAATAGAACTGCTCGTGGACAATCTTGCCGTTCCGCCACTTCGCGACGGATACCTGTTCAAGATGCATGTGCTGGCCGCTGGTCGCAATGAAATCTACCACGGCTTCATAGAAGGTTACGTCGTCACCAACGCCTGAGGCCGTGACGTTGAATCCCTTCCACTCTTTGACCCCGCTCAGGAACTGTTTTTCCCGCTCGATGTTGGCCGCCAGGCCTTTGGTGGGAGGATTGGCGTTCTCCTGCATCACCGTATCCCTGTCGTAGAACTCGTGCAGTGCCTCGAAGATCTTCCCTTGCCGGATATGGCTGTGGAGGTCCTGAAGGCGTTGCTGAAGTTGGACAGTGCTCATGATGGCTCCTTTCGTTGATAGGGCGGCTCTCACTTCTGACATGTCACTACAGCAATCCCTATTCCTCGAAATCCGATCGCCGTCCTAAGCGCGCAGTCATGGCACAAGGTATAGATTTTCTTTGAATCGCGCATGACTCACCAATGCCGATCCGTCGGCACGCTGCCGACATGACGACAGAAACCCGCCGTCACTCGTGTCTCCTCCCGCCATAAAAGACAGACCAGCTTTCATCAACAACGCGTTTGCTTTTCACCACTTGCGCTGCCGGCCGAAGGAGCGTCAGCCGCTTGGCACGATCAATGCCATAGTCAAGGTGCAAGTGGATGCAGCAGAAGGATACGCGGTTCAAGATTGGAGGAAAGGAGCTGAGATCATGTCGTCCTGGGTAATCATCACCCTGGCCTATGT
>JBKPKC010000330.1:0-6185 GCA_046765595.1 Nitrospirota bacterium | reverse complement strand
CTATGCTAAATGACTGATACTCTGAAAGTTTTATGACTTTCATCATGACTCCGAGGTTGAATTGTTGCCCGGCTGATCAGGCGTGCCCTGGCCTTTGACCGGCCGCAGGCATTTCAGCTACCCTCGATTCCTTGCCAACACATCATGAATCGAGCCGAGCGACGCCGTCAAGAAGCCGCACGAGGACATCGCCCCAGGGCGACGGTCGACGCCTGGCTCGAGCAAGGACGCCGACACCAGCAGGCCGGCCAACTCATCGAAGCGGAAGCGGCCTATCGGCAGGCGCTCGACCTCTCTCCGCAGCATGCCGAAACGCTCCATCTGCTCGGTTTGGTGACATATCGCCAGCAGCGCCTAGAGGAGTCCTTGAAATATCTCCATGCCGCCGTGGAGCGAGACGCTTCCTCGCCGATGTACTGGTTCAACTTCGGCGTCGTATCGCAAAAGGCCGGCCGCGCCACGGAAGCGGTCAACGCCTATCAGCACGCCGTCGCTCTCAATCCGCGATACGCCGAGGCTTATGGAAATCTCGGCAATGTCCTGCGGGAGACGGGGAATTTGACCGACGCCGTGAACTCGTACCGGAAGGCCCTGACGCTCAACCCCACGCTGGCGGACACGCATAACAATCTTGGCGTCGCGAAGAAAGAACTGGGCCTGCCTCAAGAGGCCATCAGCTGCTACCGGAAAGCCCTCGAGCTGAAGCCGACGCATGCCGAGGCGTACAACAACCTGGGACTCGCGCTGATGGAGGTCGGCACGCTGCACGATGCGATTGCGGCCTTTCAGCAGGCCCTCGCCATCGCCCCCGGCTACCAGACCGCCCGCTACAATTTGGGTATGGCCTGGTCATGGGCGGCGGACGACACGAACGCCTGCCGTTGCCTCGAGCAGGTCGCGCGAGCGAAGCACGACCACGGAAAGCCAGTCACCACCGAACAGGCTGTCTACCGATCGCGGATCAAGCACGACGCTGAACAGATGCAGTACCTGCTCGACCGACGCAAGGTCGATCAAAGCCTCCGCCCTTATCTGGACGCGCTGGGGCAGCTTCGCGATCGCCTCGACCGTGATGCATCGCCGGGAAACCGCCTGGCGATCGATGCCACGGCGCTTGCCGCGATAGCGCCTTCCTTTAACCGGATCCTGTTGTACGAACCTCCGCCGAGGTGTGAACAGGGAGCGCTCAATTCCTCGCTCGATGCCGAAGCCGTCGAGGCCCGGTACCATGCGCGACGCCCAGAAGTCGCCTTCATCGACGGTCTGTTGAATGAACCCGCGCTCGATGCACTTCGCCGATTCTGCCGCGAAGCGACCATCTGGAAAAAGGATTACGAGAACGGCTATTGCGGAGCGTTTCTCGGCGATGGCTTCGCCTCTCCCCTGTTGTTTCAGATTGCCGACGAGCTACGGCTGAAATTCCCCCGAATCTTCAAGCACCATCGACTGACCCAGGCCTGGGCCTTCAAACATGACAGCGCCAGGCGCGGCTTGAACATCCATGCCGATGCCGCCGCCGTTAATGTCAATTTTTGGATCACGCAGGATGAGGCCAACTTGAATCCGGACACCGGCGGGCTGATTGTCTACGACAAGGAGGCGCCGGCGGACTGGAACTTCCGGGAGTACAACAGCGACAAGAACAAGCCGAAGATCACGACGTGGCTCAAGGAAGCGGGCGCACAAGCTATCACAATTCCGTATCGGGCCAATCGAGCGGTGGTCTTCAATTCAGACTTATTTCATGAAACGGACGACATCTCGTTCAGGAAGGACTATGTGAGCCGCCGCATCAACATCACGCTCCTCTACGGCTATCGGGGAGACTCCTGAGCCCCCATCAGCCGGCCTTCGGCATCGACATTGGTCGCAGCAGCTGCTCGAACTCTTCCGCAGGCATGGGACGGCCGAACAAATACCCCTGCGCCTGATCGCAGCCTTCGGCGACCAGGAGCACACGCTGCGTCTCTTCTTCCACCCCCTCCGCGAGCACCTCCAGCCGTAGGCTGTGAGCCATCGCGATGATGGCCCGGACGATGGGCACGGGCCGGATGTGACTCAAGAGTTCTCGGACGAAGGATTGGTCGATCTTGACGCGATTCACGGGCAGCCGCTGCAGATAGCTCAGCGAGGAATACCCCGTCCCGAAGTCGTCGATCGCCAACTGCACGCCCATGGCTTTCAACTGTTGCAGCACGGTGATGGAGGTATCCACGTTGCGCATCGCGATGGATTCCGTCAGTTCGAGTTCAAGGCGATCCGGCGCCAGTCCCGTGTCGGCAAACGCCTCTTCGACCGCCTTCAGCAGGGTGGCGCCGTGAAAGAGCGAATTCGAGACATTGATCGACACACTCGGAACCGCGAGGCCGCGTTGCTGCCAGGCCCGGCTTTGGCGGCAGGCCGTCCGCAAGACCCATTCATCAATCGTCCGGATCATTCCCGTGTCTGATGCGGCCTGGAGGAACTCGCCCGGCGCCAGCAGCCCGCGTTGCGGATGCTGCCACCGTACCAAGGCTTCCGCCCCGATGATCCGGCCGCTGCGAAGATCGATCTGCGGCTGATAGTAGACAACGAATTCCTCCCGTTCGGTCGCGTGCCGCACCTCGCCTTCCAGGGCCAACCGCTCGTTGGCCTCAGCGTTCATGGCATTTGAATAATATTGAAAATTGTTCCGCCCCTGTTCCTTCGCGTGGTACATCGCCGTATCCGAATTTTTCAGAAGCACGTCGACCGACTCGCCGTCCGAAGGAAAGATCGCGATGCCGACGCTGACCGTCACGAAAATTTCTTGGCCGCTCACCAAAAAGGGGCGCGCCAGCGCCTCGAGAATGCGCCTGGCAACCTTGCCGGCATCCTGTACGTCCTTCAGATTGGTGAGGAGGACGGTAAACTCATCGCCCCCGAGACGCGCGAGCTCATGGGTTTGTTCGCCATCTTGTGTCCGTCCGATCGAATCGCTGTGACGGACCGAGTCGGATAGCCGGTCGGCCACATGCTTCAGCAGCAGGTCCCCCACATTATGTCCCAACGTGTCGTTGATCAGCTTGAACCGGTCCAAGTCGAGGAACAACAGCGCGAGATGATAGCGATAGCGCTGCGCATGCGTAATGGCATGCGCGACCCGATCCTTGAACAGGACGCGGTTGGGAAGCCCCGTCAAGCTATCGTAGTAAGCAAGCCGGTGGATCTCCCGCTCGGACCGTTTCCGCTCACTGATATCCTGAGCAGTGCCGACGATGGTCAACGCCTTCAATTGGTCGTCGAAGAAGGCCTCCGCCTGGAGATTGACGATGAACTCGCTTCCATTCGGCAGCATGAGCCGGTGATCGATGTCACAGGGAGTGCGGGCCGTAAGAATGCACTTGACCGCCTCCTCGACCCGTTTGCGATCCTCGGGATGGACAGCTTGGAGAAAGCCATCCAACGTGCCGCCGAAATCTTGCGGCCGTATTCCCATCAACCGACACAGCTCTGACGAAACGGAGAATTGACCGGTCTGCGGCTGCCATTCCCAGTTGCCGATCTTGGCGATTCGCTGCGCCAAGCCCAGCCTCGCCTCGCTCCGGAGCAGCGCATCCAACGTCCGGCTTCCGCGGAGCATGTATCGCACCCGGTGGCTCAAAATCGTGAGATTCAAGGGTTTCGTAATGAAATCGGTCGCGCCATGCTCATACGCGCCGGCGATCGCTTCGGCGTCGTCCATCCCGGTCATCATCAGGATCGGCACGCGGCTGCCCCCGACTGATCCGCGCAGCCTCGTACAGGCGACGTATCCGTCCATGACCGGCATCATGACGTCCAACACGACGATGTCGGGCCGGCGTTGCGCGAACTGCTCGAGCGCCTCCGCGCCGTTTCCCGCCTCGCACACGTCCAGGCCGATCTGCTCGAGCGCTGCTCGCACCAACGTTCTGATCGATTCGTCGTCGTCCGCCACGAGAACCGTGGCGGCCTTTTCGGATTGTCCCACGTCGACGTTCCCCTATTCTTCTCTCCTCCGCTGCAATTCAGCGGGGAGCGTGTTGAGTCAACGCAATCGCCGGCCGCATCAGTACGGAGCACGAACGCGATGTATTCAGGAATTTATTGTAAGAATTTGTCTGCGGCGCGTTTATTCAACGTCAGGGTAACAAAGTGGCTCAAAATGGCCAGATAATTCCGTTTTTACAAACAGTGGTTCTAGTGGAATTGCTAGGTACTCTGTGCTTGGGGTTCTCATCGGCCGAGAAACCAAATATAATCAGCCAATTCCATCGGTCGGACCTGGATGCCGTCACATCATGAGCCCGTCCGTCGAACCAACAGCGCGTTCTCAGGCATGGATAATCACGGCTATTGCCGGGCTTATCCTCTCCGTCTTCATCCTCGACAGCTTTTTTCCGCTTGGGTTTGTCATTCCCGCCCTCTATCTGATTCCCATCACATTGACGACCAGGGTCCGGCACCCGATGGCGCCGTTCATCACGGCCGCCTGCGCGACCGGCCTGGCGCTTGCCGGAATATGGACGAATTGGGCGATGCCGGTCGTCCCGCTTCATCTCGGCCTGTTCAACCACTCGCTCGTGATTCTTGCCGGGTGGACGGCGGCCACCATCATCTGGCATACGACGCAGAAACATGCCCGGCAGGAACTGGAAGCGCTCGTCGCCGTTCGGACGGCAGCGCTTCGACAGAGCGAAACCACGCTCCAAAGTTTTTTCAATTCCACCGATCTGATGATGGGCGTTTGCGCAATCGTCGACGGACGACCGGCCATGGTGATTGCGAACCGCGCCGCGGCAGACGGTGACGACAGTGCCGGATCGAAAGAGCTTCCGCCAGCCTTACGCTTGGCGCCTGGCGCACCCGAATGTTGGATGCCGCATTTGGAGGCCGCCCATGGAAACGGAAAAACGGTGCACGTGAAATATCAAATTCCGCCGCCCACCGCGGCACTGATGGAGCGGGTCATGAGGGCCGCCTTCTCGTTTATCGGATACAACGCCGAAGGCCACAAGTTGTACGCGTGGGTCGGCGAAGACATCACTGAAAAGATGCACATCGAAGAGAAAATGGAGGCGAGCCGGCGTTCATTGGAAGTGAGCCAGGCGCAGCTCCGCCACCTGACCGCCCAACTGCTCTCGGCCCAAGACGACGAACGGCGCCGCATCGCCAGGGAATTGCACGACGAACTGAACCAACGGGTCATCAGTCTGGCGTTCGATATCGACGATCAAATGCAACAGGCTCCTGAGCTGTCCGAATCCGCTCGCGCAACTCTTCATCTCGTCAAGAATGAGGTTGCCGAGCTTTCCGACCATCTTCGCGACCTGGCCCACCGCCTCCATCCGTCTGTATTGGACGATCTCGGCATTACGAGCGCGCTGCGCGTATGCGCCAACGAATTCGAACAACGCGAGCATATTCCCGTGCGCCTGGCCCTGGAAGAGTCCGAAAAGCCGCTCGGCCGTCATCTTGCCGAATGCCTGTTTCGCGTGACGCAGGAGGCGTTGCGCAATGTCGCCAAACACGCCGGCGCCGGGCACGTGTTTCTCGGCCTCTCCTATCACGAAGACTTCGCGCTGCTGACCATCGAGGACGACGGACGCGGCTTCACGCATCATGATCGGCACACCGTGCATCGCGGCCTGGGCCTGGTCAGCATGGGAGAACGAGTGCGTCTTTTAGAAGGGACCTTGACGCTGACAAGCGATCCCGGTCAGGGCACCCGCTTGTCGGTTTCCATTCCACTGACGGGAATATCGAATGAACAAACCTCGTATCTTGCTCGCTGACGATCATATGCTGATCCTCGACGGGCTGCGCCATCTCCTGGAGCGGCACTACGATCTGGTCGGCACGGTGCAGGACGGCCATTCCGTCGTCAATGCCGCCCGGCGCTTGCAGCCTGATCTCATCCTGATGGACGTGGCCATGCCTGTGCTGAACGGACTGCAAGCCGGGCAGCGCCTGCGCGAGCAACTGCCGAATATCAAGCTGCTGTACGTCTCGATGTATGGAGACACTCCCTACGTCGAAGAAGCCTTGCGGATCGGCGCTTCCGGTTATGTCTTGAAACGTTCGGGATGGGAGGAACTGTCGCGCGCGATCGAGGCAGTGCTCGCCGGGAAGCAGTACATCTCCTCCGAAGTCTCCGCGGCGCTGCCCCAGGCCGCCGTCCAGCCGCCAACCGCGCAGGAGGACTC
>JBKPKC010000329.1:0-2052 GCA_046765595.1 Nitrospirota bacterium | reverse complement strand
CGTCTGAGCGTCGTCTGGGCCTGGACCCTTTTTGAGCGCCCGGCGGGTCCAACCGGATGCCACGCGCGGCCGTGGAGTCGGATGATCGAACCATTCTCGGACGTCCATCGCCAAGCCCCGTCCTTCCAAAAAATTCAGCATGGAGCGGCGCAACCCTTCGCCGATCCATTCGGGAGTGTGGCCGCGGCGATCCACGAAAACGAGATCGTTCTCGGCAAATCCCTGAAAATCAGGTCCGAGGATACGCAGTCCGCTCTTCTTCGGATACGATCCGATCGGGCTATGAGCGGTCGCGGTGAAGCGGTGCCAAAAGGCCGATTGCACGAGATCGGCAGCAAACATTTGGCGGACGCGGTCCAACGCATCGATGGTTTCTTGAAGAGTTTCCGACGGAAAGCCGTACATGAGATAGGCATGGACAAGGATGCCCGCTGCTCTGAAGGCCGCGGCAACGCGTACCGTTTGGTCAACTGTGATGCCCTTTTTCATCTCCGCCAGCAAGCGGTCCGAGGCTGCTTCCAGTCCCGCTGTGACGGCGATGCACCCTGAGGCAGCGAGCAGACGGCAAAGGTCCGGCGTGAATGCCTCTTCGAAGCGAATATTGCCCCACCAGGAAATTCGGATATCCCGCTCCAGCAAGGCGATCGCCAGGGCCTTCAACGCCGCAGGCGGCGCGGCTTCATCAACGAAGTGGAACGTACGCCGGCCCGTTTCATCGATCAGGCGCTCGATTTGTCCGAGAAGGTGTTCGGTCGGCGTGATTTCGTAGCGGCCGATGTAATCCAGACCGACGTCGCAGAAGGTGCATTGCTTCCAGTAGCAGCCATGCGCCACCGTCAATTTGTTCCAGTGACCTTCCGACCACAGCCTGTGCATCGGATTGGCGCTGTCGAGAATCGAGAGATAACGGTCGAGCATCAACCCTTGGTACGTTGGACAACCGGTTTCACGCATCGAGAAGTTCTGTTGATCGGGCTGATCGGCAAAGCGCACCCGGTCGTGGTCGAGATAATACGTGCGGCAGAGGGTTTCGAGCGGTCGCTCACCGGTCAAATGCTTGACCAGCGAGAGCAGGGGACGCTCGCCGTCATCCAAAGTCACGAAATCCACATACGAGAACACGCGCGGATCCGACAGGCGCCGCAATTCGGTGTTGACGTAGCCCCCGCCCAGGGCGACAGCGATGCGGGCGTCACGTTCCTTGATCGCGCTGGCAATGCGAAAGGCGCCGTAGAGGTTCCCCGGGAAGGGCACCGACAGGCCGACGAGCTCCGGTTTCACGCGGTCGAGATATTTGGATAAGGCGTCGAGCATGAATTGATCGGAAAGGCTCGGCGCCTCTTGGAGTGCGGCAAGGAGTCCGTCGAACGACGACGCCGACCGTGCGATGTGTTCGGCGTAGCGGCTGAGCGCAAAATGAGGCGTGACCGTCGCCTGAACAAGATCGGCAAGATCTTCGAGAACCAAGGTCGCTGTCTGCTTGGCTTTGTCCTCGCGGGAGGCATGGCGAGGCAAGGGCTGCCGAGTCCTGAATCGCGGTCCTTGCGGGACGGAACCGCGTCGCGCGAACACTTGCGACAATTCAGGCGCCCTGCCTTGGAGATACGCGACGACGGGTTCGATCAAGTCGAGTATGGCCGCTCGGTTGGCGATCATGCGCCTGGCCTCCAACGGCAGCGCTTCCTTCCTCGGCTCGAGTTCAGCGAACACGCGTGTCAAGCCGTCCCGGCTGAACAGGCGCAGGACCATTTCGATGCCCAGATCCGCCTGTTCGCAGCGAACGCCCTTCGAGCGAAGGAAGCCGGTCAAATAGGCGGTTGAAGGGTAGGGGGTATTCAGTTGCGTCAGCGGTGGGATCAGCAGTAAGACAGTGGGCCGGTCCATGTGGTCAGATACCACAGCACTGGAAACGAAAACCAGACGTGCCCCCATGGAGGACGACCATGCTGTACCCGATCCTATGTTTGACGCTTCTTCTGTGGTGGACATCCACGCTGGCGTCGGCCGGCATTGATGAAACGAAGCTGGTCGATCTCACCTACGCACTGGATG
>JBKPKC010000328.1:0-5490 GCA_046765595.1 Nitrospirota bacterium | reverse complement strand
CTGCTACCCTTGCTCCACATTTATCCTCGGCAGACCGTCCTCAGAGAATCCTCAGCGACAGGAGCTGACCATGGAAACGCAGCAGAGAGAGGTAGGCAACCAGGCGGACGATGCCCTGCGAGCAAGTGAAGCACGATGGCGCACGCTGGTCGATACGGCACCAGACGCGATCGTGACGATAGATCATTCGGGAATCATGACGACCTGCAACGAAGCCGCTGGACGCATGTTCGGCTATACGACCGAGGAGATGCTCGGCCGGAACGTGAGCCTTCTCATGCCCTCGCCACATCGCGAGGCGCACGACCACTATCTCAGTCAATACCACAGAGCACCTGATCGAGAGCCGCGACCTCATCGACATGCTCCGGGGCTGCACGCAGACGATGGTGGATGATCTGGGTGCGGCGTTTGCCCGTATCTGGATCTTGAATGAACAAGA
Source organism: Nitrospirota bacterium (assembly GCA_046765595.1). Lineage (GTDB taxonomy): Bacteria > Nitrospirota > Nitrospiria > Nitrospirales > Nitrospiraceae > Nitrospira_C. The sequence continues at coordinate 5,048 of JBKPKC010000328.1, read as the reverse complement.
CAATACGCTCGATCTTCAGGCAAGCTCCGGTCTGTACACCCATCTGAACGGCCGCCATGCCCGCATCCCGGTGGGCAGCTTGAAAATCGGCCGGATCGCCGCCGAACGAAAGCCGAATTTGACCAACCAGGTGATCGGTGACCCATGCGTGCCCGAACAGGAATGGGCTCAACGGGAAGGGATGGTGGCATTCGCCGGCTATCCGCTCATTATCGATGACCATGTCGTCGCGGTGATGGGAATGTTTTCTCGCAACCCGCTGTCGGAATCGACGCTGAAAGCGATGGCGCTCGTCGCGGACCACATTGCTCTCGGCATTCAGCGCAAGCGGACAGAGGAGGCGTTGATCGCGAGCGAGGGAAAATTTCGCTACGTCTTTGAGACGGCCGGCGTCGCGATCTTTGAGGAGGATTGGTCGGCCATTCGGGATCTGCTTCATGATCTTCGCGTGCAAGGCGTGACGGATCTACGGGCGCATTTCGATACACATCCGCATGTCGTAACGGACGCTATTTCGCTGGTGAAAATTACCGATGTGAATGACTACACGCTTCACTTGTTCAAGGCCTCGTCGAAAGAGGTCCTGTTGGGATCGCTGGATCGGGTGTGTGTCCCTGAGACAACTCGGGTCTTCAAGGAAGAGTTGATTGCGGTATGGGAAGGCCGGGATCCCTATCGAGACCAGGCTCCGATGCGCACCTTCACCGGTGAGTATCTTGCCGTCGCCTTCTCACTCGTGATTCCAAAGCGAGAATCCGACTGGAAACGAGTGATGGTGACGCTGACCGACATCACCGACCTCTCTCTCGCAGAGGCGGCACTCCGAGAAAGCGAGGAACGGCTGCGGTCGTTCTCCTCGCAGTTGGAACAGGTGGTCGAGGAACGCACGGCGGAATTGAGGCAGTCACAGGACCGCCTACGGGGACTGGCCCCGGAGCTCAATCTCACGGAACAACGCGAACGCAAACGACTGGCCGTGGAACTTCATGATCACCTCCAACAAATGCTGGTGCTTGGCCGGATCAAACTGGGGCATGGCAAACGGCTCGTCGCATCCATTCCCGCCGGTGCCAAGCTTCTCCACGAAACCGATGCCTTGCTGTCCGAGGCACTCACGTATACGCGCACCTTGGTGGCTGAGCTCAGCCCGCCGGTATTACGTGATCACGGGTTGCCGACGGGGCTGAAATGGCTCGGAGAATATATGCACAAACACGACATGGCCGTGACGGTCAACGTGATGGATGAGCCACTGGAACTGCCCGATGATCAGGCGCTGCTGCTGTTCCAGTCGGTGCGCGAGCTCTTGATGAATGCCTGGAAGCATGCTCAGACGGGTACAGCCGAGATCACCATGGACATGGAGGACAGCCGACTTCGGATCGACGTGCGCGACCACGGCCAAGGGTTTAACGTCGCGGCCGCGGAGACACCTCGGGCAACCGGACTCGCCGCGAAATTCGGCCTGTTCAGCATTCAGGAACGGATGAAAGCGCTGGGCGGTTCGTTCACGATCGAATCGGCACCCGGGCAAGGCACCACCGCGAGACTCACGTTGCCGCTGAGGGCCTCCCGGCAAGCAGCAACAGATGTCTCGCCTTCCGGGATCCCTCTGGAGCTGCCAGGATCTCAAACGGATTGGCTCACGCCAGATCGAGGGGCGAAAGAGCATGTCCGCGTCTTATTAGTCGATGATCACGCCATGATGCGTCAGGGGTTGAGGACCATGCTGGAAAGCTATCCCGATGTGCAGGTGGTGGGTGAGGCATGCAACGGAGAAGAAGCCCTGGCCACAGTCGAACGGATGCACCCGACTGTCGTGGTCATGGACATCAATATGCCAAAACTGAACGGCATCGAAGCGACCGCTCGCCTGAAATCCCGCTATCCCGATCTCATCATCATCGGGTTGTCGGTCAACGCAGAAGAGGAAAATCAGGAAGCCATGAAGAGGGCTGGTGCCTCACGGCTCATCACAAAAGAGGCCGCGGTTGAACAATTGTATGCTGCCATCAAGGAGATTTCGTTCAATGATGCCGGTGTCTACCAATAGCCGGCAGTAATCGCTCCTTCCTCGCCCCTTGCTTTCTCTTTAACTAGTGGATGGTTTGCCTGCTGCGATTTGCGATAAGGGCCTGTGCTTTTCCATCGTTTAGGCAGAAAGGCACCCATCCACCTCCGGGAGCGCAATGCAAAAGCCTCCCGCGATCGGCTTGACCCTGGCCCACCAAGCGCCCATACTCCTCTTCTCACTCCCACACATACCCGACGGCCCTCTCTGGAAGGCCACGACCGCCGGCTTGTGAGAAAGCGGTCGCTGATGCCGTACTCCATACGCAAAGAACTGAGCGACTATCTGCTCGCCGACGAATCTCTGTTCCGAGCGTATCTGTCAAATAGATTGACGGTCTGGGTGCGCGCTGTTACGGTGAACACTCTCCCTCAACTTGACTTCCCTGGACCCTGTCAGACAGAAAGGAATTACCTTGGATACAAAGCCTACTACTGCCAATAAACGGTGGATGAAATTTCCAAAAGGCACCAAAGTGCGTCTGTTGGAAGGCGGACGGGAAGGTGTGATTGATGGGGTGACTGAATAGGTTGTTGGACCGGGCCGCAATCCCGACGGCCGCACGCAATATCGACTCAATGTTGGTGATCCGGGTCGGATGTTAGTCGGGCAGGATGACCTCGTTGTTTTGACCGATGCGGATGGTTTGGTGCTGATCGCAAAAGAGAATATCGACTATCGTCGTATTGTGACAGATCAGTTACGCGCCGAACTGCCCACCGACCGCTTTGCCGCGTCGGCATAAGGTTCTGTTGGGCGCTTGTGTGAGTCCGTCGATCGTGCTAGGTTGTCAGGCGTGATCGCGTAAGACCTCCCTGACCGTGGGGGTTGCAGTCCCCGGTCATCGGATGTCGACGCGATCGTTTTTTGTCCCGTCGTGATCGTCCTGCCCCACGCGAGTTCGTCGCACGACTTACGACCATCGCCGATTCGAACGGCCGACAGAGTGATGAAACTCTGTCGCTAACTCTCAAATTAAAAGAGGTATGTCCTTGTTCCACGCATCGCGGTCAACCATTCAGGCGTTCCTTCGTAACTCCCTAGGCAGTCTGTATCATATCGTCGTCATTCTTTTGAGCGCAGGGATTGCCCTGCTTCTGCCATCAGGCGCTCGACACTTTTTAGCGCTGTGGTCGCAGGTGGAGCACGACAAGTTCTCCTTGATCATCATTGAAATGATCGTCGCGATTGTGCTGATCGGCTGCTTCAGCTATATCCGCCGCAGTGTGGGCGACCGTGTCCTCGCGACGGCAGCTGCCGGCGCGGGACTCGTCGCATTCTTCCCGCGACGCGCACGACAGGCGCAGCGACACATCGAACGACTGAAAGAGGAGCAATGCACCGGCCGAACCATCATGGTGATCGGTTCCAGTGGTTACAGCAGTTTCGTCGACCAAGTCGGCGATCTGTCGTCCGTGCTCGACAAGTGCCTCGGTGCCAAAATCCTACTTGTGAATCCCTACAGCCACGAGGCAACCGCGCGGATGGAAGCCATCGGCCACCCTCAATACACGCTCACTGGGTTTCGGGAAGAAGTGCGGCAAAGCATTGCCTTGCTCAAGCGGCTCAGGGTCATGGGAAAGGCCGTCAAACTGAAACTATATGCCGACCCCCCTTTGGTGAAAATGCTCATCTTGGGGGATTATCTCTGGCTCCAGCATTACCATTCCGATCTCGATGTCCGCACCATGCCGGAGTATGTCCTGCGGCACAATCGTCAGGATCACGGACTCTATACGCTGTATGCTCATTACTTCGAGCAGCGGTGGCAAAGTATGGAGATTCCCGAGTATGACCTCGACACCGATGAGTTGGTCTATCACAACAAAGCGGGAAGGGAACTGCGAAGGGAACGTTTCGAGATGGAATCCTTGGACGAAGCCGATACCTATGCCGAGACGACACGAAACAACCTTTCAGTCGCTCATGCCGGGCCCACGGAGCCATTCCCCTATCTTGAATAGACCTTGACTGCTGTGTTTTTTGGGCGTCTTCTATGGCTCGTTGAACCATCTGACTGTCTTATCTCTCGCGCGTTCCTGAACCTTTTCTTTTATTGCGCGTTTGATTCCCCGGGCTGCTCCCTTAGCGATTTCAGTGACCCGATCCGTCTGATGCCTGAGCACGATGAACCAGAAACGGTGCGCCATCCGCCGCTACGCGACCGGACCTGTGACCAGTGATGAGTGACCACGTGCAGACACAGTCGCGCCTGAAGCACCGGCTCGAGCGTTGGGCCAAGTTTTCGTTGCTGCCTCCGGTCGGCGCCGCGCTCTTGTGGGGCATTGCGACGACGATGCGTCCCGAGACGCGCGGGCACGAAGAGGTCGATGCCTTCTATCGCAGCGGAGGCCACATTATCCTGGCCTTCTGGCATGCCCAGCAACTCATGATTCCCACGGGCTATCGCGGAACAGGGGCGCATGTGCTGATCAGCCAGCACGGCGACGGGGAGATCATTGCCCGCATCATTGCCCGCTTCGGTCATGAGGCGGTCCGCGGCTCGAGCACCCGAGGCGGAGCGGGTGCACTTCGAACGCTGATCAAACTGGGCCGATCCGGCAAGGATCTGGTCGTGACTCCCGATGGGCCGAAAGGACCGCGGCAGGTGGCCAAGCTGGGTGTCGTGCAACTGGCGAAGGCCACCGGACTTCCGATTGTCCCCTTAGCCTTTGCCTGCTCAACCAAACAACTCTTCTCGAGCTGGGATCGCTTCATGGTTCCCTATCCCTTCTCACGAGGTCTGTTCCTCTATGGGAAGCCGATGTTCGTACCGCGAGAAGGCGACGACGTCGCGCTGGAAGCCGACCGCCTTGGGCTCGAGACGGAACTCAATCGGCTGACGGCAGAAGCTGAACGAGCGGTAGGATCTGCACCCGTCGCATGACATGAACAGCACGACGAAAGAAAACGAGCAGAGACGAGCATCCGCCTCCATCCCTCTTAGTCTTTCGTCCGCGGGCTCCCTGGCTCTCTG
>JBKPKC010000327.1:0-4014 GCA_046765595.1 Nitrospirota bacterium | reverse complement strand
CCGCTCCTTGAATGTGATCAGACCCGGATTGTCCAGATCGGAGCGCCCTAAATCAAGCTCCTCGAGACCGGCTGTCTTCGCTTCCATGATCGCTCGCCAAAACAGCATCGGGGTGGCTCCCGAGCTGTTGTACCGAGCGTCCGAGCCTCCGTACTTGTACACCATGGTCTTGCCGTGATCCAACGTCAGAATGCCTGCGATCGGCCTGCTCTCCTTGTAGGCGATGCGGATACAGACATCTTTCCCCATGTTCGCGACCAGGTGTTGGAACCATTCCACCGGTTGCGGGGGAAGGTGATGCCTAGAGCGAGTCATTTGCAGCAGACCGTACAGTTGGTGCACCAGCTCCGGACTCTGGCCGGCCTCATAGCCGAGCGATTCCCGCTCCGCGCGGAGAATTTTGCGATGGATGCAGTCTCGATGGAATTTTTTTCGCAACGCGTCAAGACTGGGCCGCAGGTCCAACCGATGTAGATGATAGGTGCTCGCTCGCCCGAAGCGGCTGCTGAAATCCAATAGGGGGTTGGCCGACCGCATCTCCACATACTTCCATCCTCGCTCAGCCCTGTAGGCATCGGCGGCGGTGCAGAGGCTGGTGAACTGCTGTCCGTTTTCCACCAACGGCTCGCAGTGGTCCGAAAACGGCAGCGAGACCAACCGACTGCCGGTCAGCCAGCTGCAGACGGTGCAGAAGAGCAGTGCGTTGGACAGAGGCTCAGACGGAGAAGACGTCGTGAAGGCAACCGGCGCGTATCCATAGTTGGCGGTCAGTGCGGCAAGCCACCCGCGCGTATGAAACACCGATGCGCTTGGATGACGGGCAGTCAGCTCCGGCCATCGATCATCAGTAAGCGGATCGACGGCCCAAACCCCATTCGATCGAGAGGACATGGTCGCCCGTTCCCGCATGTCATGCAGCCCACTCAGCCAATTTCCAGGCCGCGAACGCTACACCTTAGCATGGAAGCCATCGGGCAGATAGTAACCCTTGCGTTTCTCCACGCTGCGTACCAGCCAGGCGAGAGAGAGAAGAATTCCGAGGGACACGACGAAGAGAGGTATGCCTCCGTACCGGTGAAGGGCGCTGTCCGTAATAAAGCTGGGATCCACATAATTGGCCAGCAAAGACAATCCGACGATGCGAAACGCATTCTTGACGATCGCGAGCGGAATCACCACGGCAACCAAACCTGCCTTCCCCCACAACGATCGAAGGAAGAAATGGCCGGCGACAAGGCTCGTAATGACCAGCGAGAGCGTCGAACGAATCCCGCTGCATTCTTCGGCGATATGAATGGTGAGATTCGGTAATCCGAAAATAAACCCGTCCCGATAGTATGGAACGCCGAGGGCGGTAAAGACCACGTCGGTCACATCGGCCGAACTTCGCTGAAGGAACACAATCACCGCATTCAGCATCGCGGCCGGGAGCGGCACCACGCACAGCAGAAACAGCAAGCCGAAGGAGAAGACTCGGGCGGCGCTCAGTCCATAACACAGTAAAAACATCCCCCAGCACATGACGACGAACCCCAACATCTGCGCTGATAACACATCCGGTCCTGACGCCGCCGCCTCGGCCTGCCAGGCTGCTACCGCTCCGGCCGCCATTACGCACACGCCTAGCCAGGGGCTCCACTGTCTGGAGGAAAGGATTGCAGCACGGTCGATGTAGAAGGCGTAAAGACTAAGCCAAGGAATAAGCACCATGTGAGAGTAATGATCCTGCTGCTGGGTGAGTGCATACAGGTCGTTGAGCGGGTTCCAAAAGCCGACGACGGCGGTGGCGAGCAACACGAGGAACAGGCCGTTGCGTTGCGGCTCACTGAATGGGGGGACGCGTAACGATTCGAGCAGGCCTCCTGCGATGGGCTTCGAGGCGATCACCATGGCAGGTTTTTCGGAGAGCGGCGATGAAATGCTGAGAGGATCGATTGCCGGCATGCCGCGCCTTTTCCCATTGGGCTACTGCCCTAACACGCGCCTTTGCCTTTGATTACAGCCGCGGGAGTGGAGAGGAGAATCTTGATGTCGGCCCAGAGCGATCGTGCTCTGGCGTATCGAAGGTCCAGCCGGACCATTTCATCGAATGTCGTCCGGCTGCGGCCGGTGACTTGCCAGAGGCCGGTGATTCCCGGTTTGGCTTCCAGAACCCGATGGCGGTGCCAGGGTTTGTACTGCTGAAGTTCATACCACAGCGGCGGCCGGGGTCCGACCAGCGACATCTCACCCCGCAATACGTTCCACAACTGCGGAAGCTCATCGAGACTCGTCTTTCGCAGAAAATGGCCGACCGGAGTGATCCGCGGGTCGTTGGTCAGCTTGAAGAACGAGGACTTGCCCTTCTCCTTCGTCTTGCCGCTCGAGCTGATGAACCAGCTCACGTAGTCGTGATGAATGCCGTTGTCTGAGTCGGCATACATCGTCCTGAACTTGCAGATCATGAACGGCTTCATCATTTGGCCGATGCGGATTTGGCGAAAGATCACCGGTCCGCGCGAGGACAGCTTCACCACTCCGGCGATGGCCAAGAGCAGCGGCGAAAGCAGAATCAACAGGAGGAGGCTTGCCGCAATATCCATCGCGCGCTTCAGAATCTGGAAATTCGTGATGGCCTCTTGGTTGGCGTGCAATTCGGGGTACAGATAGGGATCGACGTGTTGCAGGTCTTCCTCTTTCATCCTGTGCGGTTCCGGATAGACGCGCAGCCTAACGGTGAGACGGTCCGCATTCTTTTGCCCGCACCGGTCGACAACTTCTCTTCGGAAGCTTGCCTCCAGCCGCTCGCAAGTCGCCGCCAGAGTGTCGTGTTCGATGTCGGGAATGATCAGGCCCATGACCGACTGATATTCGAACCACCCGAGAATATCGATGTCCGATTTGATCGTCGCCAAGGCCTGGCCGACGGCGGGGAAGATATCAAATGCGTGGTGCTGCCGCCCGTCTTGCAGGCCGACCAGCAGCATCACCATCGTCAATCCCGAACGTTCGGTCCGCTTGCGCTCTCTGACAATGGAGTCTCTGAACAGCCGCTGATCGAACATCGGTTCGACCGCCTCTCCCTTGGTTCGTTCCGCACACGAGGGCATCATGGTATTCACCGTTAATTATCCCTTGCCATTGTCCACGATGAGGACCACAACCGAAAGGCTCGTTAGGCGTATGCAACTTCCTTATGCTGCTTGAGTGATTGTTCGGCGGCCTCGAGAATGCGCACGACCCGAAGGCCGGCCCGCCCGTCATTGAACGGCTTCATTCCGTTCTTGACGCAATCGAGGAAATATCGCGTCTCGACCTGCAAAGCTTCCACCTCCTCGACCTTGGGAGCCCACATGTCGCCGGTCCGGTAGCTGACCAGCGCTTGATGCAAGCCTTGCTCGGTCCTGACGTCAGCGCCTTTGTCGTAGACACGCAGCTTTTCGGCCGGATCCAAGTCATTCCATACCAGCATTTTCTTTTGTCCGCCGACCAGGGTGGTCCGGACCTTGACGGGAGAAAGCCAATTGACGTTGATGTGGGCCAAGACATTGTTTGGAAAGTACACGGTCAGATACGCGATGTTCTCAAGCTCATTGACATGCGCCCCGCCTGTTGCCACGACCAGTTCGGGGTCTTGGCCGATGAAGTAATCCATGATGGAGAGATCGTGAGGCGCCAGATCCCACAACACGTTGACATCATGCTGGAACAATCCCAGATTCACTCGGGTGGAATCATAATAATACAGCGGCCCCAGCGTCCCTTCGTCGATCAAATGTTTGATTTTTCTTACCGCGCCGGTGAAGAGGAATGTGTGATCGACCATGATCTGCAAATTTTTGCTTTCTGCGAGTTCGATCAGTTCCTCTGCCTGGGCCGAGGTCGCCGTGAAGGGCTTCTCGACGAAGACGTGCTTCCCGTTTTCCAACGCTTTCTTTGCGAGTTCGTAATGGAAGGACACGGGCGTCACAATCGCGACGGCATCGATGTCCGTGGCCATTACCACATCGTCTATCTCGGTCGTGACCCGAACAC
>JBKPKC010000326.1:0-5567 GCA_046765595.1 Nitrospirota bacterium | reverse complement strand
GGACCGCACACTTCGGTAATTTCCGTCTATCTGACATCGCCGGATAAGCGGTCCAGGAACCAAGTGCAAATCATGAACGAGGTGCGGCCGAAGGTCCTCAAGCTCTTCCCCGGCGTCGCGATGTTCTTTGACCCGGGCGGCCTCGTGAAACGGGTGACCAGCTTCGGCTCACAAAAAGCCGTGGATGTCGAGATCTACGGGTACGACTTCGAAAAGGCGCGTGACGTCATCAGGCAGGTGGAAGGATTGATGCACCGCATCGACGGCCTGGCCGACATCGAAGTGAGCCGCGAGGAAAATTATCCCGAGGTCAACGTGGTCGTCGATCGAGAGAAGGCCGCGCTCTTGGGCATCAGTGAAACTGACATCGCCAGCGCCGTCTTGTTTTCGCTCAATGGCAACGGTCAAACCGATCCGATCATCTACACCGATCCGCAGAACGGAAACGAGTACTACATCAGCGCTTGGCTGGCGGAGGAGCACCGCAAAGATCTGACCGACCTCGAGAACATCATCATGACGGCGCGCAACGGAGAACCGGTGCTCCTGAAGAATGTCGCCTCCCTGAAACTCAACGCCGGTCCCGTGAAAATCGATCGGAAGTATTTCCAACGCGTCATTCACATTACCGCCAATCCTTTGAACCGGGATCTCGGCGCCATCGCCGATGATCTTGAAGCGGGCTTTGCACAGCTCCAATTGCCGACCGGGTTCAGCATCCAGCTGGCCGGACAGATTCAGCAGCAGCGGGAAACGTTCACCGGGCTGCTGTTTGCCACCATCCTCGCGCTGATCCTGGTTTATATGGTCATGGCTGCGCAATTCAAATCGCTGGTCGACCCGTTCATCATCATGTTTTCGGTGCCCATGGGCTTTCCGGGCGTGATTTTGGCGCTCTTTCTGACCAATACAACGCTCTCGACCACCTCGATGATGGGCATCATCATGATGCTGGGGATTGTGGTCAGCAACGGCGTGTTGCTGGTGGATTACACCAACGTCTTGCGGCGGAAAAACGTGGTGCTCCGTGACGCCGTGATACGAGCGGCCAGAACCCGGCTCCGCCCGATTCTCATGACGTCATTGGCGACGGTGTTCGGGCTGCTGCCGATGGCGATAGGCTGGGGAACCGGCGGGGAGACCAATGCGCCGCTGGCCCGTGCCGTCGTGGGAGGACTCAGCGTCTCCACATTGCTGACGCTGTTTCTTGTCCCGACGGTGTATCTCATTCTCGAGGAGCGGTTTCCACGGCGCGCGCCCGCGGAGAATTCAGCGGCCTTTGAGGAATTATCCGCCGAAACGCCGCTCGTGCCGACAAATCGCTGACGAACGTTCGCCCCGGCGTCGATGCCGCGCTAGAGCCCTTCGCTGATCGTGGGGAACAGCGCTTTCAACTGCAAGGCCAATCCCATGTCTCCGCTGATGCGGATTCGTCCCGACATGGCTGCGACCGGCCCGCTCATTTCACCCTTCAGCACCTTGACGCAGTCCTCGCCCGCCATCGACAAGATGACATGCGGATCCTCATGTCGTCCTTCCTTGACCTGACAGGCGCCTTCCCGGATCGTGACGACATACTGACCGCCGTGCGCCCCGCTTAAGTCGAATTGATACACGGCGTCGAGATCCTCGGCGGCTTCCGCATCGAGCTTCGACGGCAATTGCTTGAAAAATTCCTTGATCCCGGCGGCTCGCATGCTTGGGAGACCTGAGGACGTTGCAGCCGGGAGCAGCGGCCTCGCCGCTCCCGTGCCGTTGGTTCACCTAATAGCGAAGTGTGACGGTTGCGGTCGACCGCCGGGCACCGAAGAACTGTCTCGAAAATTCTTCAACGACCGCCGGGTCATAGCCCTTGCAGCTGAAAATATCGAGATAGGCATTGTTAGTGTCATTGGCAAAGTGGCCGCTAATCAGGGAGGTCGAGATCAACTGAACCATCGAATAGCCTGCGACCCGCCCGGAACCGAAATCCACGACCTGACATTCGCCGAATCGCTGCATGTCAATGAGCTCGCAAAGCTCTACGACATAGCGGCGAATATGGTCGGGGTCGCGGATCAGGTCAGGGTGGCAGTCTTGCAGGTCAACGGCAGTACACAATCCCCAGGCCTTCCCTTCACCAACCATCTCCCTGGAGGGAATGGTTGAGGAAGCCTCTGGGGCACTCGATGGCAAAATCGTCTCCTCGGAACCGACCGGGACGCTCATAGGACATTCCGCCTTTCTGTGTGTGGGTGAGAAGCACGAGGGATGTCCTGCACTATACCACGATTTTTTTAATGTGCATCTCTAGGATGGAAAATTTTTTCCCGGACGTTCGTCGAGTGGTCGGTTGACAAGATTCTTGACCCTCGTGGACAATGCCCGGGCCATGAACACTCGCCCTGAAGCGCCTCCTTCCGATCTTCCTGACCGCCTCTGCACGTGGTGCAAGGTCCCCATGAACAAGCGGTTGGTCGCCAGCGGGCAGTTCATCCATTACACGTGTCCCAAGTGCATCTTCCAACACACGACCCGACGCGGGCCCAAACCATCCGCCCCTGAACGGGGACATTGAAGCGACTACGCTTCTGCTGGATAGAGCCGGCCGGTCTCTCGCGTCGCCTCTCCAGTCCGCGGCTCATACCGACCGCACACTGCCGCACGTTATCGTATCCGCTTCTAGAGCTTTCCTCGGAGCCGTGATCGGATGTCTTCCATCCGGCGGCGATTTACGCCGAAATCTCCATAGCCGGTGCGGGAAGCGGAGCGGAAGTGGATGATCTTGGCTTCGTCGTCGAAGAGGAATTCGACGTCGTCGACGAAGCGCAGAAGAAGGCTCGTACACTCGTAGCGTAGATAGGCATCTTCTTCCTCAACCAACCTGGTCCGAGGCACGCTGGCTAGCACCGCCTTCACAGTCGCTTTGGCATCGGAGGGCGTTCTTGAATAGGGATAGGGGCCAATGGCATGGCGACTGTCGTGCGCGGGGGCAAACGTCGAGACACAGTTAGGGCTTTGAGGACAGGGTGACAGCGTTCGGTGCGACATGCGCAGGGACTGTACGCTCTTGGGATCGGTGCCGCAACCGCAGCCGACGGCTTCAATACCAGATCGTCGTCAATAGGGGGTGCGGGTCATCCCGGCTTTCCACAGTGACCGACACCCGTCCGATGACCCGACCGTCTTCGGCCTCGACGTCGACCCGCCAGTCGCCCGGATCGAGCTGCTGCTTGAAGGTATAGGCCCGGTAGCCGGCCTCGCGGCCGCCGGATATTTTCACGGGAATTCTGTCGGCATGGCTGAACGGCCTGTTCTTATGGGGGCGGAAGTACCAATGGTGGTACACGGTCGTATTCAATGCGACCGGTGCGAAGACGGCGGTAAAACAATATACCGGCTCATGAGCCGGGAAGGTCGTATCAGACCGTTTCCACACTTGATACCACTTCCGCTCGAACGACAATTCAAACCGATCGTCCGACTTCTTGACTTCATGGTAGACGCCGCCGAACTTCATGGAGAGCGGTACCGGCGGGATCCAGTTCAAGAAGTAGAAGCCGACGAGAAGCCCGATCACGGCGAAGGCCGGGATCGTAACACCCAATGCCTCTCGGTTGGACCGATCAGGATTGTTACGATAGATGAGCTGCACGACGCGAAGGGTCACCGCGGCGCTCACGGCCGCTCCGCCGAGAAAAATGAGCACGTTCATGTAACCGGTCATGACGGGCAGGAAGAACGTAAAAAAGCCGAAACACACGAGCGCATACAAGCTGACCAGCAGGCGCAGATTGGACAAGCGGTCCCGCAGAAACTCATTGCCGACGAGGACAAGCACCAGGACGCCGAAGAACACCGCCGTGCTGGTCAAAGTCGCACTGCGTGAATAGAACACGGCGTACGCGCTGAAAAGGCTGCCCAGAAGAAATTGACTGGCCATTGGATAGTAAGACCGGCTGCGGAGGACCCATTGCATGAACGGCGACAGAGCTGCCAACTGCTCACGGTCGGGGGGCGGCTCGATGCCGACTCTCCCGGTGAGGACGATCAGAACGCCGAGCAGCAGCAGATAAAGGAGGAGCAGCAGATTGTCCTGCAGGCGATCGATCCGCGTCAGCGTCACGGTGTCGTAGGTCACGCCCGAGAAAAAGAACACGGCGGGCATGAACGGCTTGGCAAGCAGGGACTGGACCCTGCCGAGAGGACTCATGCAGCTACTGTGCGGAATCGGACAGGTTTGTTCAATGAAATAGTAGTTTCAGAAATTGGCTTTCGGCTGTTCAAGCGGACTGAATTTCCCACCTGGCCACCTCCAGCGCGCCGAGACTATTGCGGAGCAATTGATGGGCCGGGCGGGCGAAAGCTTGCAGGGCGGGGCGGGGTAAGATGGACGGGCAGTTTCAGCAGTCAGCTAGATAAAAGCGGGAAGCGGCGCATACACGACTGGCTGACCGATCAGGCGCTCCAACCAACCGGACATCAGCGCTTCTTTCAGCGGGGCCTTGTTCAAACGCGCTTCGATGGCAAAGCCTGCCCGGGAACCGACGACGCCGATGATCGCGGAGGCATCATCTCCCTCAGGCAGCAGTTCCTGCGTTTGGAACTCGCACAGGGTGGCATACAGTCTTCCGTCGGGTTCAATAGCCGACCGGATCTCCGGTAAGTCATCTAGCGGACAATGCACGGAACAGCGGTAGGCATATCGCGCCGCGGGTTCAATAACGGCAAAATCGCGAAGCGCCTCTTCAGAAAAGCCCGTCAGATACGTGCGCAGCCCCGCCGGGTCCGGCGCATACGTCGCTGCCAGTTGGCTGGCTGGCACCAGAAACTCATACGCATCCGAGGTATTGTATTCAAACTGGCACGGACCGAAGGCGTCCGGCCACGAGCAGAAGAATGGGATGGATGAATCGTTTGGACGCAGGACGAGCTGGCCTTTTTCGACTGCCGTCTCGACCGGGAGGGCGGCAGTGGTGATTGCCTCGAGAAACGCCGTGCGCCGTTCATCAAGCCATTGACCCCGGCGGGCGTCCTCACGAGTTTCGCCAGGCGTCACGACTTCGCTCGTTTGGAGGCGAACACGGAGGAACGAATGGGCATGGCGGAAACCGAGCCAGAACATGCCTCGGTTTTCATGGAGCACCATGCGCTCCCGGATACGCCACGGATGGCTGATCGAGCAATACGTGCCGACGTCTTGAAAGCGGAGATAGGCAGTATGGTAGGCACCGGCAAGGAGAAAGAAATCTCCGCGCCACCCCTCCCTCACGTGAACGAGCGTGACATCCTCGGTCGACCAGGCATCGAGGCCGTCGAAGTCTTCGGGCGCCTCGACCGTCCATTCCTCCACGTAGCAGATGACATCTTTGGCGGGGACGGCCGGCTTCAGTCCCAAGGTGGCCAGGCGCTCGCCGACCGCCAGAACGTCGCTGAACGTCAATGGAGCGCGGGTTTCCCAGCGTCGCTCACGCACCTTTTGATCTCCGTTCGGCGCTACCGGCTCGGCCGTACCGATCGTTGTGAAATGGTCGTGTCGGCCAGGTACCGATCGATAGTATCTTTGATGGTGGCCGTCATGAGACGCT
>JBKPKC010000325.1:0-6591 GCA_046765595.1 Nitrospirota bacterium | reverse complement strand
GCTTGGATCGATGCTCTATGACGTACTCCACGTCACAGAGGGATGGGGACCGCTTCAAGCCGTTGAAATCTCCATCACTCTCCTCTATTGCATCGATTACTTTTACTTGCAGGCGATCTTGGTTCCGACCAACTTCCCCAGGGCAACTGGCATGACACGATGTGGGACGCAGGCATTGCGATCGCATTCGGTGCTGCCTACTGGCAGGCCTCGGATCAAAAGTTGTTCACCTGTTATGCCTTGCTCGCCGTGGTCGGCGCCTTGATCGCCGCCTATCACTTCACGCCCAACCGGCGAGTCCGGTGGGCGATTCTTCCGCATGTAATATTGACGATTCTATTTGTAAGCCTGGCCTGGCTGGCTCGCGGCTTGGACCACCTGACATGGACGTTTGCAGCTGCCTCTTGGTTTCCAACAATCTGGTATGGCACATACGTGTTCTGGCTGGCGCACCGTGTGTTGCCAAGCGGGAAATGACGCTCATTCCATCTGATGCTCCGCTGCGCTGGTTGCAGATGCGAGCTCTGGATTTGCATCCGAAAAGCTGCCAGGATGGCGGCCCTCTCACGAGGACGGAGCCAGAGTCTCCATGTTCCGTTGGGATCTGACCACCCTTCCGCTCACCAAGATCTTCTGGTCCATCCTGGCCATTGAAGTCGTCGGCTTTGGAGCCATGATGATACTGGCCGCCAATACGGGTGGTCATACCCCTGAAGGTCCGGTCGGCGGTTGGTTCGTCTTCATCCCGCCCGTCGCCTGGGCCGTACTCGCGCTGTTGTTCTACAGGACCGATTCTCCTTCCAAACAATTCACGTATACGGTGGTATTGGCATTGCCGCTGATTCAAGTCGTGATCGGCCCGATCTATGAGCAGGTTCAGCATGCCGTCTGGGAACGAGGATGGCGCGGCGCAGACTATTTCTCAGGCACCCAACTGAAGTTGGCCAACGCCATTTACGATCACGACGCCGAGCGAGTGAAGCAGTTCATTCCGGAAGCGGGCAATTTGAATGCGCCGTATGGGAACGAGATGACGTTGTTCGATTATGCCATGTCGAACACCGATGATACCGATGCATCCTACGAGATCATCCGCATGATGTTGGCGGCCGGCGGCAATCCTAATATCCCTCCAGGTCGTCCCTTGACGCTCGCCCTTTATCGAACTCCACGATTCGCGCAATTGTTGTTGGAGGCTGGCGCTGATCCGAACGTCCTCAACGACGCGCTGAGGCCGGTCTGGTGGACAGTCCTGACTGCCTCGAGAGACGAGGACCTGGCGATGCTGAGGTTGGTGCTCGACCACGGCGCCGACATCAAGAAGCGCGATCGAGAAGGCGGCCCCGTCGCATGGGCCGCGTACCAGAAGTGTTGGCGCGCGATGTGGCTGCTGATTGAACGCGGCGCCGACTGGAAAGACGAACAGGAATTCGGCACTCCTGTGACTCGCATGCTCACCATGGAGATCGAGTACAACCGGCACTCCATTCCTGAGGAGCTGCGCAAAGCACTGGTCATGTACAACGCCGCGGCTTCGCATTAGCCACCCTTCCCTTTCGCGATAACGCGAGAAAGGAGAACATGCTATTTTGCGCTTTACCAGGTCCGTGGCGGCGTTGAACGGCCGTGACGATAGCGTGCCGTCTCAGCGACCGCACGCTTGGAAAATCAGTCTGGCTGCATGGATCCTTCTCACATTGGTCCTTTGCACGTTTCCCTGGTGGATTGAAGCTCCGCAATGGAGCCGCGTGAGATGGATCCCACTTCTTGATGTCTTCCGATCACCACATCGTCTGCGGGATGCCATTGCCAACTGCTTGCTCTACATGCCTTTAGGCTTTGCATATGTGAGACTGCGGGGGACGGCCGGGATGACCTCGATCTCCGAGGCTGCGATCGTGGGCGTTCTACTGTCCGTGACGTGTGAGCTGTACCAAGTTTTCTCACCCGTCCGATATCCCACGATGACCGACGTGGTCATGAATACCATTGGCGCCCTCGCCGGAGCGTTGATCGCCGGGAAGTTTGTGGCAGGCGGGAGAACGTCGTAGCTACTCGTGTGGACGAAGCTGGTCTTCGGTTCCGTCTTGCCGGTTCCCAAGCCGCTGTCACAGGCAACCGCTCTGGCTTTCATGTTCTGCGCCGCACTCCCCCGCAAACGAGGCATTGCAAGCATCAATAAACTAAGGCAATATACCGCCGCTTTCAACTATAAGGACTTAACCTCAGGTGAGGCTACCATGGAACGCCTACGACGCTTTCACTGGTGTCTGCGAAGGGCGGCCCCTCTGATGCTTCTCACATTGGTGTCTGCGGGCTGTCCTAGCAGCGGCGGGGATAGCACGAATGCCTCAACTGCTTCTCCTACCTTGAGCAGTCGGTTTGTCGATAGTCCAGTAGTAGGTCTCCCATATAGTGCATCGCCTTCGGGCATATCCGGGATGACGGGACAGAATGGAGAGTTTTTCTATAAGCAGGGTGATTCGGTACTGTTCACGATTGGAGGTCGCCCTATTGGCACTCTTACTCCCTTCGGCATGCCTGATATTACGCCCTTTGCCCTTCTCGGGAACGGCTTCTCAGTAAGCGTCTCTCAAACGGAGGCCCTTAATCTCGTGCAAGTCCTGCTCGGGCTCGATACAAATCCAGGCGATGACCACATCACACTGCCGCAAACGATTCCTGCGCTTCCCACTCATTTTTTTGATCCCTCCTTCGACACCGTTCTGCAGAACGCAGGTTATCCGTTGGCTTCTGCAGCTCAAGCGATTGCTCATCTACAGACTCAGTTTGCAATTTTAGGAAGTTGGTCAACGGCTATATTGCCGAACAAGCTACTTGTCATCACGTTTTTTCCGTATGGAACGTTTATGAGCGCAAATGATGATGACGGCCTGGTGAGTGGGCGTCAGGACGGAATGGAACGAGGTAGCTATCAGTGGAATGCCACGACCCATCTACTGACGTACACGATAACGAACGATACAGATGGAACGGGTGGTCTCTCGAATCCGGGGCAGACGCCGCCTTACACCTTCACAATTGATTCCTCTGGAAATACGGCCACCCTTCAATTAGGTCCGAACATTAGCGATCAAATCATTTTACATCGGGTGATAGATGCATCTCAGCAGATCGTCGGGGCATGGAAGGTCGCCGGCTTGGTCGAAGAATTCACTGCCGTGTTAACCCTTTTACCTGATGGAACATTCACGGTGGTCAGCGATCCCGACGACCCGGATCCTGCCGGTATAGAACGAGGAACCTACTCGTACAATCCATCGACAGGAACCGTGGCTTTTATTACAACCGTAGATACGAATGGCAATATAGGGGTAAATGCCTCTTCGTCTCTCCCTGCGGTGTCTTCAACATGATCCTGACTATTCATGCTGCTGACCAGATCAGTATTACCGATGGAGGGGACCAGACATTCTTTCAGCGCATCCGTGTGCCCTAGGTTTACGAAACACATAGGCCACCTTCTCAGCACTAATCAGAAATCGGACAGCCTCATACCTCTAACGATCGCGGCGCCCTGGACACCACACCGTCGCGGTTCCCGGTGCTCCTTTGGCTGTGACCATTCACTTCCATCCCAAGGCATAGACTCAGAGGTACAACGCACGTACAATCTCGCAGCGTTGGTCCACGGCAGGACAGGCATGACCGTTCGAGAGTGTCTCCATGCTTCTGCACCGCTCTTCATTCTTCTCGCATTGTGTCACTGCGAATATGTTCGACCTACCCTAATGCCCCGCTGAAACAATGGGAGCCGTTTCCCTCATGAGGATCCCGACGACGCTCCATCTCGCAGACGACGATGTCGACCGCCTGGTTCGTGCCGCGTTGAATCTGCACTCAACGATGTCGATTTTAAACGCCTCATGCGGGATCTCGAGGCACAATGAAGCTGACAAACGACTCGCCGGCCTGACCTACCCTTTTTTGAAACGGTGGAATGTGTCGCTTTGTTCAAGTAATACATTACGCGCGGTTCGCTTGGAGACACGCGCCACACATGCAAGGGATCAATCGATCGAGGTTCGGCGAGTGGTGTCAGGCCGCGAGTTTACCGGCCGGCACTTGGACGGGTTTCCGATGAAATTTGCGCCGCAGCCAATTCATGCTCTTTCGAATCGTCTTACGACAGAGGATCCACCGTTGGAGTTTCACTTTGCCCGGCACATCGGCCAACACGACCCCCAGGAGGATCGGAAACAGACCTGACGCCGGCGTCAGGAACATGACGACACCCAGGACCACGAGGGCGAACGCGAGCACATTTTTGAGAATACGGACCGGAATGCGTACCATGGCGGGCTTTCTATCGAGCCAGTTATACCGTTGCGGATTGGAAAAGAAGTCTTCCGGCATCCGGACGATGAGCCACGGCGTCACGATGACAAAGGCGAGGAGCCCAATGCCCGAGATGGTCGAAACCCAGATCAGCGTCTCTTTCGATATCCACTGTTCCATGCAATAGAGTCATCCTAATTTCAACGCCCAGGACCAACAACAGGGAAAAAGCCCAGGGCTCCCAGCAACTCAAAGCGAGAACAAAAGCCGGCGTTTTGAACCATGTCCCGCCGTGGTGGGAGGCCTTTTCATGGCGTATAGTAGTAACGACATGGATACAGCATGCCGCCCATCTGAAAGCCGAGAGAAGAGCGGCATCTCCTATCTCGTCGCCGTCGCGTGTTCGGTTTATCTGCTGTGCCTGTCGGCAAGTCCTGTCTCAGCCTACGTGTGGCGTTGCCACAGTCCGCATGGCGACTTCTGGACGACCCAACCAAAAGAATCCGACGATTGCAGTGAGTACGACAGCATCTATAACCCTGATGCGGCCCCGCCGATGGCCAAGCAACGCACCGCCATGGAATTCACCACGCCGGAACGAGGGACCAAAGACAAGGTGTTGTTTACGCAGCAACAGCTCGATCAGATGCTCGCACCGCTGGCCCTGTATCCGGATTCGCTGCTCTCACACATTTTGATGGCTGCGACCTATCCCCTCGAAATCGTCGAGGCCGCTCGTTGGGTGAAAGCACACCCAGGCCTTCAGGGCGATCAGGCCGTGAAAGCGAGCGACCAATACACCTGGGAGCCGAGTGTGAAGTCGCTCGTGGCATTCCCAAACGTTCTCGCAATGATGGATGAAAAGTTGGACTGGACGGAGCGGCTCGGCGACGCTTTCCTGTCGCAGCAGAATGAAGTCATGGACACGGTTCAAAACTTACGTCAGCGTGCGGCCGCCAACGGCAACCTCCAATCGGACGATCAGGTTCGCATCGACCAGCAGGCGCAAAACATTTCGATTACATCGCCGGACCCGCAGGTCGTGTACATCCCTTACTACGATCCCACGGTCATCTATGGACCCTGGTGGTGGCCGGCGTCCCCCCCGGTATTCTGGCGGCCCTGGCCCGGCTACTTCGCGGGGCCACGGGTCGGGTATGTGTGGGGACCGGGAGTGACGGTGGGAGCCGGGTTTTTCTTTGGTGCGTTCGACTGGCCGCGTCGACAGGTCTACGTGGTCACCGTCAACAACTTTTATTATCACAATACGTCCACACGAACCTGGACGCACGACCCTGTTCACCGCCGGGGCGTGCCCTACCGGGAAGCCGGGTTGCGCCAACAGTATGGGCGCACCGCCGCGTCCCCTCCTGTCCGACAGGATTTCCGAGGACACTATCCTTCCCCCGTTTCACGGGGAACCCGTGACAGTTTTGGAAATCGTGCCATTGCCCGCAGTAACGTTGCGGGAGGCCGCCAGCCGATGCCCTCCACCTCCGGGACTCGACCGCATGCCTTCGAAGGCGTCGGCCATGGAGCATCGGCGTCGAACTACGGGGCACGCGGCAATTCGAGTGTCCATCGCGGCGGCGGCGGTGGGCATCGCGGCGGCGGCGGCCATCGCGGCAGGTGATATGCGGCTTGCTCTTCGTTTCGGACGATGGCTGTTTGCGACCCTCACTGTTCTGTTGCCGGCGATGCCGTCCGCAGCCTCCAGTGACTTTTTCCGACAAACAACGTTTTCCTCCGCCGAAGAGGGGATGCAGGCCTTTGTCGACACCATCACGTTGAACGATCCCTTCGTCTTGCAAACGCTCTTGGGGGCCGAGGGTCTGACGTTATTCGAGACGGGCGATGCAGCGGCAGATGCGCAATGGCGCAAACGGTTTCTCAGCGCCTACGCAGATGCCCATAAAGTCGTCTTCAAAGACAACAACACCAGTGCGATCTTGACCGTCGGCCGCGATGAGTGGCCGATGCCGATTCCGCTGGTGAAATCGGAGGCAGGCTGGCGGTTCGATACACCGCATGCCGCGGAAGAGATCCTGAACCGGCACATCGGCCGCAATGAGCTTGCGGCCATCCAGGTGTGTCTCGCGATCGTCGACGCCGAGCGTGAGTATGCGACCAGAGATGTGGATGGCGACGGCATTCCGGGATTCACTACAAAATTCGTGAGCTCGCCCGGCAAGCGGGACCGCCTGTATTGGGAGACCCGCGAGGACGAGCCCTTGAGTCCGGTAGGGCCCTTGCTCGCAGCCGCAGCACAAGAAGGGCCCCCCTCATCCGACT
>JBKPKC010000324.1:0-6824 GCA_046765595.1 Nitrospirota bacterium | reverse complement strand
CATCTATGCCATGCGGCATGCACGGTTGGAGTCGCGGCTGTTCAGATCGTAATATTACGGATACTCATTTCGTTGAGGAATAATCATGCATCGAGCCGATGAACATCATTGCGGAACGGGCCGCGTATCTGCCGCTCGGTCGAGACACGTCCCCGTCATTGGGATCGGCGGGCCGGTCGGTTCCGGCAAAACCGCCCTGGTGGAAGCGCTGTGCCGCACACTTCGTGACCGCTATAGTCTGGCGGTCGTGACCAACGATATCTTTACGAAGGAGGATGCGGAATTTTTGACGAGACGGGGAGCGTTGCCCCAGGACCGAATCCTCGGCGTCGAAACCGGCGGATGTCCACATACGGCGATTCGGGAGGATGCGTCCCACAATCAGGAGGCGCTCAATGAACTGCTGCGGAGACATCCCGACGTCAATGTGATGTTCGTCGAGAGCGGCGGAGACAATCTGGCCGCGACGTTCAGTCCCGAACTCGCGGATTACACCATCTATGTCATCGACGTCGCCGAGGGAGACAAGATTCCCCGAAAAGGCGGACCCGGGATCACGAGATCGGATCTGCTCGTGATCAATAAAATCGATCTGGCCCCTTACGTCGGAGCCGACCTCACCGTGATGGACCGGGACAGCCGCCGTATGCGAAGCGATCGCCCTTTTTTCTTTACCAATCTTATGTCGGGCGAGGGGTTGGACCGTGTCGTGCAGTGGGTCGAGTCCTGCATCTCTCAACATGCGCAGCGCCGGTAGCAGCGCCCTGTCGTCGCCACGATCCGTCGCTTCGAGGCGCCGCCGCGCTGCTGCAACCTCGGCGGTCGGCCGCGTGGGAACCCTCGCACTGGAATATGTGCGGCAGGACGAGCGCACGGTGTTCGGACGCACGACCTGTCAAACGCCCTGGCATTTGCTTCCGCCCATCTATCTCGATGAATCGGGCAGCGCCTATACGTTGTTGGTCAATCCCTCGGGCGGCTTGGTCGGCGGTGATCATCTCTCGATCGATCTGTCGATCGGACCGCGCGCTCATGCCTTGATCTCCACTCCTTCAGCAAACCGGGTCTATCGATCGTTGTCTCAGGAAGCGGTCCAGGACGTCGCCATCAAGGTCGCGGACGAGGGAATCCTCGAATGGTTGCCCGAGCACACGATTCCGTTCGCCGGTTCACGGTTCAGACAGAAGATCGACGTGCAATTGCACGCGGGCGCGGTGCTCGTGTTGTGGGATGCCATCGCTTCGGGACGCATCGCGCACGGCGAGCGGTGGAATTTCACGTCGCTCGACAATCACATACGGATCGCGCTGCCGTCTCAGGGCGCCGTCCTGGAGCGCTATGTGATCGTTCCCGAAGAGACGGGCGGCGTCGGGCTGGCTGCCGAATGGGACTATGTCGGATCGTTGTTTGTTGTCGGCAATGCCGTTGCCCCAGCGCAATGGACTTCGCTCGAAAGCCGGCTGGCGCAGATCATCGACGAGCACGGCGACGGCGGCGTCCTCGGGGGAGTCTCTCAGCCGGCAATCCCGGGTGTGGTCGTCAAACTGGTTGCTCGTTCCGCGCCAATGATGACGCAGGTCTTCATGGCGCTCTGGGCCGCCGTCCGCAGTGTGCTCTGGCAGATGCCGCCCGCAAACTTGAGGAAGTACTGATCGGCCGTCGGAAAGGCTTGGTCCGACGGGTGCGATGTTTGACACCCTACTGAGGCGGGTGCTATTCTCCGCCGCACATTCGGAGACAACGGAGTCTCCCGTTCACACGCGAACCATCTTGCGGACAACGACGTCCTCGACTCTTCCTGGAGTTTGAGGGCGTTTTTTTTTGCCTATGCGAACCTTTCGGATCGCCATGGTCCAGATGAATCCCACGGTCGGGGATTTGGAGGGCAATGTTCGTCGAATCGTCGGCTGGCTCCGCGAAGCGAACAAGGCCAAGCCCGATCTCGTGGCGTTTCCTGAATTGGCGATTACGGGCTATCCGCCGGAAGATCTGCTCTTGAAGCCGCAATTCGTCGCAGACAACCGCCGGGCCCTGAACGAGGTCATCCGCGCCTGCCGTGATGCGGTGGCGGTAGTGGGGTACGTCGGCCAGGGATCTCCTGCCGGACTGCGCGAAGGAGCGGCGTCGGTGCTCCCGGCAGGACGCCGTGCGTTGTATAACGCGGCAGCCGTCATTGCAGACCGACGGCTGGCCATGAGCTATGCCAAATGGTATCTGCCGAACTACGGCGTATTCGATGAAAGCCGCTACTTCAATCCCGGGTGTCGCCTGCCGCTCGTGACGGTGAAGGGCACGCTGGTCGGCGTGAACGTCTGCGAAGACATCTGGCTGCCGGAGGGACCCACGCGGGGGCAGGCGCATGCCGGCGCCGAGGTGATCGTCAACATCAACGCCTCGCCGTTTCACCTGGGCAAGAGCCGGTCGCGGGAGCAAATGCTCGCAACGCGTGCGCGGGACAATGCGGTGATTGTCACGTACACCAACACCGTGGGCGGCCAGGACGAGTTGGTCTTCGACGGCAACAGTGTCGTGATGGATCACACGGGGGAAGTCATCGCCCGTGCGAAGGGATTCGCCGAGGATCTGCTAGTCGTCGATCTCAATGTTGAAGCGGTCGCCAGAATCCGCGCCTCAGAAGGACGACGAAAGGCGGCACTGGCCAGGAACGCCGGGCTTCCGATCGATCGGATCGTGCTGAAAGGCCGGCCGACAGCAAAGCGCAGCCGGTTGATTGCACCGACGGAAACGCTGGCCGATCCCTTGGACGAGGTGTATGGCGCGCTCACCCTAGGCGTTCGCGACTACGTGGCCAAGAACGGGTTCAAGCAGGTCGTGATCGGTCTGAGCGGCGGCATCGATTCGGCCTTGACCGCGGTAATCGCCGTCGACGCGCTCGGCGCCGGTAATGTGCTCGGCGTCTTCATGCCGTCGCCCTATACTTCCCGGGACAGCCGCGAAGATACCACCGAGTTGGTGCGCCGTCTCGGGATTCAATTGAAAACGCTGCCCATTACGCCGCCCTTCAAGTCCTATCTCAAAGCGCTGAAGTCTTCATTCCAAGGCACAAAGCCGAATGAGACGGAAGAGAATCTCCAGGCCAGGATCAGAGGCAACCTCTTGATGGCCTTGTCGAACAAATTCGGCCATCTCGTGTTGACCACCGGGAACAAGAGCGAAATGAGCGTGGGGTACGCCACGCTTTACGGCGACATGGCCGGCGGCTTTGCGGTCATCAAGGACGTACCCAAGACGATGGTCTATGAGTTGGCAGAGCGCCGCAATCGCCGGCAGAGCGTGATTCCCAAACGGACATTGGATCGGCCGCCGACGGCCGAATTGCGACCCGATCAGAAAGATGAAGACAGCCTCCCGCCTTATGCGCTGTTGGACCCGATTCTGAAAGCCTATGTCGAAGAAGATCGATCCGTCGACGAGATGGTCGAGATGGGGTTCGACCGAAAGACCGTGCTGCGCGTGGTCGGATTGGTGGATCGCAGTGAATACAAGCGCCGTCAGGCGCCCGTCGGCATCAAGATCACGCATCGCGGCCTGGGCAAAGACCGCCGGATGCCGATCACGAACAAATATCGCGGCCTGTAGCGGGAAGGGAGAACTTGGTCAGGATGCTCAAAAAGGCGTCGTTCTCACCCGCCCAGCCCCCGACGCGCGAGACGCGTCCTTTCCACGAGGCGGCCGCAGCGAGAGACGAGGCAGGCGAGAACGTCGCTGACGGGGCAGTGCGCGCTCCGGGAGAACGATTGCGCAGCAAATCGGTGGGTCGGCGGGTGAGATTACTCGCCGGGGTGGCTGGGTGAGAACAGATTTTTCAGCGTCCTGCTACGAGAGGAGGCAGCATGAGTGGATGGTGTCGACTGGGGATGATCGTGGGGTGGTGGGCGGCCTGCGCCTCTCGCGTGTGGGCCGGCCAGACCGAGTCGATGATCGACAGCGGCGATGTCGCTTGGATGTTGGCGGCATCCGCATTGGTCGTCGGGATGATCGTCCCGGGACTGGCGTTCTATTACGGCGGCCTCGTCCGGAGCAAAAACGTCATCAGCACAATGGTGCAGTCGTTCGCCATTCTTTGCATCGTGAGCCTCGTGTGGCTCTTCTGCGGCTTCACGCTGTCGTTCGGCCCTGACCGGGGAGGCGTCATTGGAGGGCTGGATTGGGCGCTGCTCATGAATGTCGGATCCGCTCCGCATCCGGTCTATGCACCGGCCGTTCCGCTCGAGGCGTTTATGCTGTTTCAGCTCTTGTTTGCCGCGTTTACTCCGGCATTAATCGCGGGAGCGTTTGCCGAACGTATCAAGTTCGGTGCGATGTTGCTGTTTGCCGGGCTGTGGTCGCTGTTTATCTACACGCCCATTGCCCATTGGCTCTGGGGCAACGGCTGGCTGGCGAAGATCGGCGCGATGGATTTTGCAGGCGGCGCGGTTGTCCACATCAACGCGGGGTTCAGCGCGATGGCCTGTGCGATGGCGGTGGGCAAGCGCCGTGGCTGGCGCACAGATTACATGGCGCCGCACAATCTTCCGTTCATCTTATTGGGCGCCGGCCTGCTGTGGCTCGGCTGGTTCGGGTTCAACGGCGGCAGCGCGCGCGCCGCCAACGCCACCGCCGTCAGTGCGGTCGCGGTGACCCATTTAACGGCGGTGTCGGCCGCGCTCGCTTGGATGGTGGCGGAGTGGAAGCATCGCGGGAAGCCGACGGTGCTCGGGATTGCGAGCGGCGCGGTCGCCGGTTTGGCGACATCGACGGCCGGGGCGGGTTTCCTCAGCCCCTTGGCCGCGGTCGCGATGGGCGTTGCCGCGGGAATTTGCTCTTATATGGCAATTGTTTGGAAGGGGAAGATCGGCTATGATGACACGCTCGACGTAATGGGAACGCATGGCGTCGGCGGCATACTCGGCATGCTGGGCGTCGGAGTATTCGCGGCGAACGGGCATCTGGCGATCCAATTCTCCGCCGTGGTGGCCACCGCCGCATTTTCTTTTCTGGGCAGCTACGCGATTTTGAAACTTGTCGATGGGGCCATGGGCTTGCGCGTCAGCCAAGAGGAAGAGGCCACGGGGCTGGACCTCACCCAACACAACGAACGCGCCTACTCGTGAGGCTGAAGATGGCCGCGTTGCCGGGCGCAACGCGCCGGAACCGGGCAGGTGACGAGAACGTCACGTTAACTCCTTCCAGGGGGCATTCATGAAGCTGGTCGAAGCGATTATCAAGCCGTTCAAACTCGATGAAGTCAAGGACGCCCTGTTGGAAATCGGCGTGCAGGGGATGACCGTGACCGAGGTCAAGGGGTTCGGCCGTCAAAAGGGCCACAAAGAAACGTACCGCGGCCAGGAATACACGATTGAGTTCGTTCCCAAAGTCAAAATCGAAGTGGCCGTGCAGGACGGACAGGTCGCCCGCGTGCTGGAAACGATTTCCCGGGCCGCCAAGACGGGCAGCATCGGCGACGGCAAGATCTTCGTGCGCGATTTAAACGCCGCCGTCCGCATCCGTACGGGGGAAACCGGAGAGACCGCGTTGTAATACCGACCATGGAACTCGAATCTTCCGCTGCTTCCCTGCCACAGTCCGCCACTCTCGTTCAGGTGCTCGATGAGCATCGCGCGCATGTGGCCCGCCGCGTGATGGCCGGCGCCTCCGGCGCGGAGACGCTCGCCGCCATGACCGAATTCGTCGACGGCTTGATCGTCGGCCGGTACCGCGAAGCCGTGAGGCAGGGCGGAGACGAGACCGCCACGATCGGCATGCAGCAGTGCTGTCTGATGGCCTTGGGAGGCTACGGCCGCCGGGAACTCGCCCCTCATTCGGACATCGATCTGATGTTTTTATACCAGTCGGGATCGGGCAAGGCGGTTGAATCGCTGGTCCGTGCAGTCCTGCATCCGCTGTGGGATTGCGGATTTCAGGTCGGACATAGCCTGCGCACCATCGCCGACAGCATCGAGCTGGCCGAAACCGACGCGACGGTGAAAACCTCGATGATGGAAGCGCGGTTCCTCGCGGGAAGCGCCGATCTCTTCCAGGAGTTTCACCGCAAATATGTCCGGAAGGTCGTGTCAAAAAACAGCGACGTCTATCTCGACCAGAAGCTCGAAGAGCGCCGCAGGGAATATCAGAAATTCGGCGAAACCGTGTATCTACTGGAACCCAACGTCAAAAAAAGCAAGGGGGGGCTTAGGGATCTGCATTTGCTGCAATGGGCGGGCATGGCCCGTTTCCAGGCGCCCACCATCCGCGAGCTTTCCGATCGGGGCATCCTGTCACGAGCGGATTCGCTGGCGCTGACGGAAGCACGCGAATTTCTCTGGCGGGTGCGCGCCCTGCTCCATGTCCATGCCGGAGGGCCTCAGGAAATTCTCACCTTCGACGAGCAAGTGTGGCTTGCGCAGCATTTTGGCTATCACGATCAACCGCATCTGCTCGCGGTCGAGCAGTTCATGCAGCAGTATTACCAGCATACGATGGGGCTGCACGAGCGCTGCATGCGGTTCGTGGAACGATGCCGAAGCGTCCCGTTCTGGCAGCGCCTGTCCCGCTTTTTGCCGGCCCAACGGGTCGACGAGTACTTCGTAGTGCGGAGAGGGTTGCTTTCCGTCGCCGATGAATATCGCACCAAGGTGCTGGACAGCCCCGCCCTCTTGTTACGGCTGTTCGATCTGGCGCGCGCCAAAAACCTGACGATCGTGCCGCCGCTGATCGAGGATATTCACCGCCACGTCGACCAGGTGGCGGCCGAGGCCTATCTCAGCCCGGAAGTCAGCAACGGTTTTCTCAGAATTCTTGCCGGACCACGGACGACCGCCACG
>JBKPKC010000323.1:0-5440 GCA_046765595.1 Nitrospirota bacterium | reverse complement strand
AGATGCAGCATCTGGCCGGCGGTGAGATCACCCATGAAGAGCTTGATGACCGCTGCAACATATCCCGCTTGCTTTTGCGAAACGACATTGGTCCGCTTCCACATGGCGAAAGGGGTGTCTTGAGCTGCCCCATTCGCAGTGCCCTTCGCGTCCGCCCTCCGACCATTCGATGTCGGCATGATCAAGGCCACCGGCTCGTCATGGTGCGTCAAGAGCTTTAACGGCTGCGCGCTCGGTCTCGCATGTCCCATCGAGATATAGGTTTCTTCCCAGCGCCGCTTGAATTCCGCAAAGCCCAGCTTCTCAATCACGAACTTCATGCGGGCCTTATTGCGGTTTTTTCGGTTGCCGAGCGTATCGAACACTTTGATGACCGCCTCGATGCTGGGGATCAGTTCCTCCATCGGCGTGAATTCCCGCAGCACCTGTGCGATGCGGGGGGCCGACCCGAGTCCGCCACCGGCCACCATGCGAAATCCGAGCGTGCCGTCCGCCGCTTTGGCGGCCAGCAACCCGATGTCATGAATCGGCGTCAGGGCGCAGTCATGGCGGCAGCCGGAGAAGGCGATCTTGAACTTGCGCGGCAGGCTTTGATTGAGTGGATTCCGCAATAAATGATACGCCACGGTTTTCGCATAGGGCGTGATATCAAACACCTCTCCCTGGCATACCCCTGCCAAATGACACCCGGTAACGTTACGAACTGTGTTGGCGCAGGCCTCTCTGGTCGTCAACCCGACTTCGGCCAAACCGCGCATGATGGTGGGGACGTCCTTCAATTCGGCGAAATGCAGTTGGATATCCTGCCTGGTCGTCACATGACCGACCCCCGTCGTATACCGCTCCGCGAGCTCGGCGATGCGGCGCAATTGGTTCGCCGAAATACCGCCGAACGGAATCTTGATGCGCACCATCTGGACGCCGGGCTGACGCTGACCGTAGATGCCGTATTGCAACCGAAACGGTTTGAACAGATCGCCCGCGATGGCCCCGGAGAGCATGCGCTGCGCCTCTTGCTCGAAGGTGTCGATCTCTTCGAGAATGGCCGGAGGAATCGGCTGCGTTTGAATCGGTTTACGGGTGGTGGTGACCTGGCTCATGGCTCACCTCAAATGTGGTACATCAGACTTCGCTGTTGTTCGATCTGCCGCTGTTGGCCGGCCAATTCTTCGACCGTGATGGCGCCCAGTACATGGCGTTCCGCTTCATGCACACGGTCCCAAACTTTGGCCAGTAGCGCCTCGGACTTCGTGCCCTGATGAAGGCGTCCATTGCTTTCGGTCGTGCGAAGAAACGGTCCTTCCAGGGCCTCGAGGATTTCCGCGACCGAAAGGTCCGACGGCTTCTTGGACAAGACGTAACCGCCTTGCGCACCCCGTAAACTCGAGACCAATCCAGCCTTCTTCATGGCGTGGAGGACTTGCTCGAGAAATCTCGCGGGGATTCCTTGGCGTCGAGCAATCGCTTTGGCTTGTATCGGTGCAGATCCCGCCTGCATGGCCAAATCGACGGCGGCCATAATTCCATAAGTAGATCGAAGAGATACCTTCATACCACAGTATTCCGGTAGGAATTATAGAAGGTTGTTTATAACCATTGGCGCCATGCGCTGTCAAGTCGGCGACTGGCGCACCGCCTACCTTGCAACGGCGTCGTTGGTGGGATCGTTATAAGTACCACGTCCTCTTCATCATTCTTGATGAGGTTGGGCTTTGATCTTTGACGGCGGACCTGTTATTCGCAGGAAGGTTCCCCTGCACTTCGCCGTTCCGCATGTCTCGATTGTACGTAAGAGCAGACGTGCCGCTCGAGAGGTGTTGCCATTTTGTGCGTGGCCTCTTGGGCCCGAGCAGCCTCGCTCATCAGTCGACTCAGCCCCTCGAAGTATGACGCCGACACATGAAGCGCGCTCGCACGCCTTGCCCTCGCACGCGCTGAAAATCTCGATCCGCGGAATTTCTTCGTTGACATCAAATCGGCTCTGGGCAATAATCCGGCCCTCTTCTGCTGGATGATGTCTTCATGACGCTCTCTTCTTCGGTGTTCAGCATCCTGTTGCTCAGCGGCGATCCCGACATTCAGACGCAGTTCAGGCAAGCGTTCAAAGACGCGAGCATGACGACGGCCAAGGACGTGGCCGCATTGCCGCGAGAGGCGGCCAAGCGTTCGTTCGACGCGGTCATTATCGAATCAAAGCCGGGCATGCAGAATGGATCGCTCGGACTTTCTCATCATGTCGATCTCTCCCGGACTCTCCTTATTACCGGATCGAAATCCGCGCTGAAGCGCGCCTCCAAATTCATGCTCAGCAATGCACGAGCCAAGGCAACCGCCTCGAGTCCGTCGGCGCCATTGAGTCTTGAAGATTACGTCGAATGGAAGATGGGCGATTTCGTCAAAGGCATGCGGAACGGATCTGGGCGCAATCTTCATCCGATGCTGATTTCCGCCATCGAACGGCCACTCATCACGAAAGCCTTGCAGGAAACTAAGGGAAACCAGATTCAGGCGGCAGAGTTACTCGGATTGAACCGGAACACGCTCAGGAAAAAAATCCATGAGCTGCACATTCCTGTCAAGCGCGGTGGAGCGGCACGCGAGATCTAGCACTTAGTCACGCGCGCTAACGAAGCCTTAGAGTCAGTATTGCAGCAGAGGTCCGAAGGTAGTTCTAAACCATTTACCGAGGAGGGAATGATGACCAAAGAAGAATTGATTGCGAAAATGGCCGCGTCCGCCGGGATCACGAAGGTGGCCGCGGGCAACGCTCTGCATGCGTTTACGGGAGCCGTCACCTCTTCCCTGAAGAAGGGACAGCGGGTCTCCCTGGTGAATTTCGGGACCTTTACGATCTCGAAGCGCAAGGCCCGGATGGGCCGGAATCCCCGGACTGGTGAGAGCCTGCGGATTCCAGCTGCCAAGGTGCCCAAGTTTTCTGCGGGAAAAGTACTAAAGTCGGCGGTCCGCTGAGCGCCAGGCAGCAGGCCGAACGCCACCCGTTTTTCCAAAAAAGAGAAGGCAGCGTGCGCACTTCGGCGCGCTCCCTTCTCTTTGCATTTCTTGACACTTCGGGCGGGGCTATATTAGCATGCGCGCTCGGACGATAGGCGCGTAGCTCAGGGGGAGAGCGCTACCTTGACACGGTAGAGGTCGACGGTTCAAGACCGTCCGCGCCTACCATCTCGCCGAGGGCATCTGACTGTAGATCACGGTCGGGGTGCCTTTTGCATTTTTACATCCTGTTGAGAAACAGGACCTTCTTGCCCTCTGGAGTCTCCGGGCCTATCCGAGCTTCTCATGAAGGCATGTGGCGTGCGGGACGAAGCGAGACGATTGTGCCAAAAGTCATGCTCAAGAACGGGAGAAGCGTTGACGTTCCTCCCGGCCATACCGTGGCTCAGGCACTTGCCGCCGGAGGGGTGGTTGTCGGCCCCGATGTCTTGGCCGCCACAGTCAATGGCAAATCAACCGACCTCTCAGCGCCCTTGACCGGCGATGCGACGCTTGAACCGCTGCGATTCGACAGCGCCGAAGGCCGGGAAGTCTACCGGCACAGCAGTACCCACATCATGGCCCAGGCCGTGAAGGAACTCTTTCCCACGGCCCAGTTGACAATCGGCCCAGCGCTCGAAGACAGTTTTTACTACGACTTCGCGTACGATCGGCCGTTCACCCCAGAAGACCTCGAGAAAATTGAGCAGCGTGCGCGCGAGATCGCGGCGAGAAACCTGCCTGTCCATCGCCAAGAAATGAGCAAGCAGCATGCGGTCGACTTCTTCAAAGCCCGCGGCGAGCACTATAAGGTGGAATTGATCCAAGGCTTTCCGGACGGGGAACCGATCTCCGTCTATTCTCAGGGGGAATTCGTCGACCTCTGCCGCGGCCCGCATTTGCCGACGACCGGCCAGGTGGGAGCGTTCAAACTGCTCACGACCGCGGGCGCCTATTGGCGTGGCGATGAGCGCAATCCAATGCTCCAGCGCATTTACGGCACGTCCTTTCCCACCGAGGCAGAGCTCAACGCGCACTTAGCGAGGCTGGAAGAAATCAAGCGGCGGGACCATCGCAAAGTCGGCAAGGAATTAGACCTGATCTCAGTCCAGGATGAAATCGGACCCGGCCTCGTGCTGTGGCATCCAAAAGGCGCCGCCATACGGCTGCTGATCGAAAACTTCTGGCGCGAGCAACACCTGAAAGACGGGTATGAGCTCGTGTATTCGCCGCACGTTGCACGGTTGGATCTGTGGAAGACCAGCGGACACGTCGAGTATTACCGCGAGAACATGTTCCCAGCGATGAAGCTGGAGGGCAGCGAGTATCAGCTCAAACCGATGAACTGCCCCTATCACATCATGATCTACAAGTCTCATCTACGGAGCTATCGCGACCTGCCCATCCGCTATGGCGAACTCGGTACGGTCTACCGCTATGAACGGACGGGTGTACTGCATGGCCTGTTGCGGGTACGCGGGTTCACGCAGGACGACGCCCATTTGTTTTGCCGGCCCGATCAGATTGAAACCGAAGTCAGCCGGGTGCTGGACTTTACCTTTTTCATCCTGCGCACCTTCGGATTCAGCGAATTTGAGGTGTTTCTCTCGACCAGGCCAAAGGAATCCGTCGGAGCGGAGGAGCATTGGACGCTCGCGACCAGCGCGCTCGAAGCGGCCCTCAAGAGCCGCAACATCGCCTTTCACCTGGACCCCGGAGGCGGCGCATTCTACGGACCCAAGATCGACATCAAAATCAAAGATGCTCTGGGGCGCTCCTGGCAATGCTCGACCGTTCAAATCGATTTCAACAACCCGGAACGCTTTGAGATGCAGTACATCGGCGAAGACGGGAAAAGTCACCGACCGATCATGGTTCACCGAGCCTTGATGGGGTCCATCGAACGGTTTTTCGGAATTTTGATCGAACACTACGGCGGGGCGTTTCCCGTGTGGTTGGCGCCGGTGCAAGCCATGGTCATGGCGATCACCGACCACCAGCGCGAATACGTCACGCAGGTCGTGACTCAGATGAAAGCCGCAGGGTTCCGGGTCGAGGCCGATCTCCGCAATGAAAAAATCGGACTCAAGATCCGGGAAGCGGAAAAGGCGAAAACGCCGTTTATGTTCGTCGTCGGCGAACGCGAAGTACAGGCCGGAACGCTGTCGGTCAGAGGACGCAGCGGCGCGAACCTCGGCACCATGACTGTCGCCGGAGCATTGGATCTGCTCAGAGCCGAAGTTCAACGGGTCGGGCAGCAAATTTCACCTACATCATGAGAGGTGGCCTATCGTTCCCAAACTGCGGGTAAACCGCGAGATTCGAGTCCGTGAAGTGAGAGTGATCGGCCCGGAAGGGGAGCAGCTCGGCATCCTTCCCACTCCGGAAGCGTTCAAGCAGGCGCAGGAAGGCGGATATGATCTGGTGGAAGTCGCGCCGACGTCGGTAC
>JBKPKC010000322.1:0-4293 GCA_046765595.1 Nitrospirota bacterium | reverse complement strand
GATGAAGCCTGCTCTCTGCGCATCGGCGACAAAATGCCGGTATTCGTCTAGTGAGGCCTCGGTCGTCAGCACAATGCGCTTCCAGGCTTGCGAAATCAGCTCGGCCGACACCTCCGCCTTGGTTTCCGCGGCCAGCTCTTGCCGGACCATCTCTTTGGCCTAATCCGGATGAGCGAGGATCCATTCCGTCAGTTCCTGGTGCGCGCGGACGAATTTGGCGGCCAGGTCGCGCTTTTTCTTGAGGAACTTCACACTCGACACCAGGACCGTGATGCTGTCCTTCGATTGCTCGACGAGCACTTTGCCACCTGCATCCCGCTCCAATCGGGACACCCACGGTTCAACCGTCCAGACGGCGTCAAGCTTCTTGGTCTTGAATAATGCCAGCTGATCCGGATTCGGTGTCGGAATAATCGACGCGTCACCGCCCGTCTGGGTAATTTTGAGTCCGCCGTTGGCGAGCCAGGCCCGGCAGGCGATGTCCTGGGTGTTACCGAGCTGCGGAGTCGCGATGATCTTACCCCTGAAATCGGACGGCTGTTTAAGTCCAGAATCCGCTTGCACGACAAGGGCCGCGCCGCCGGCGGCCGCGGCCGCGACTATTCTAATCTCGTCGCCATTCGATTTTGTATAGGCATTTAAGGCCGGACTTGGGCCGACATAGGTGAGCTCGATGGAGTCGGCTAAAATGGCCTCCATGGCGCTCGGGCCGGCATTATAGATGTACCACTCAATTTTGACCTCCGGTCCCAGCCGCTGCTCGAACCAGCCTTTGCCCGTGCGCGACAGGTGGTGAGCAACCAAGCCTTGGACATGGGTGACATTCGGAAAATGGCCGATACGGAGGGTGATGTTTTCGGCTGAGGCGGAGGAAAACGCCGAAGAAAGAGTCCACACGAAGGCGACGGTCCAAAGTACGATGCGCATAACGTTCACCGTTTCAATTAGAGGTGAAAATCGCCGCAGGGATGGAATCGATGTGCCAGGGACGTCGGATGACCCGTTGTAAGGCGGTGACGGCCAAAATGTGCGTCGAATCCAGCAGAGGACGCGCCGGTCGCTCCTCTCGAAGCAGCAGTGGAAGCTCCGTGCAGCCCAGGATGACCGCTTCCGCGCCTCGGGCGGCCATCGAAGAGACGATGCCCAAGACCTGTGTCCGCGATCCCGGCGAATAGTCTCCGCGAATGAGTTCTGTCCGGATGATCCTGTCCAATAGACGCTGCTCGTGGAACTGCGGTGCGAGGACTTCGATGCCCCGTTGTTCGAGCACCGGCTGATAGACGGCGCCCTGGACGACCGCCTGTGTGCCGAGGAGACCTACACGTCCGTGGTGCGAGCGGGCCGCTTGGTCTGCGACGGCTTCGGCGATGTGCAGCCAAGGCAGCGGGGAGTCGAGGACGTCGAATGCTCGATGCAACGTGTTATTCGGACAGATGATGAGCTCCGCCCCGGCTCGGGCCAGAAGCGAAGCCGACCGATTCAGGAGTGCGGCCACGCCTGCCCAATTTCCGGCATCAATGAAGTCCAGGTAATCTTTGAGCGGCAATTGGTGCATGGTGATCTCGGGATGTGTATGCCGGCCCATGAGCCGCTCGGCCTCATGGCACAACGTGCGATAGCAGAGCGCCGCACCCTCCGCGGTTCCCGCGACGATGCCGATGTGCGGTATGTGCTCAAACGATTCATTCGTCATGGACTTGGCCCCATAGTAGCGGTAGTAGCGGTTTACTTGCTCTCCGATACGTTACGGTGTGACTGGTTGACGAGGCTCCAACCCAGGATACTGGGGGAGAGCGGCCAGTGCATCACGATACTTGATCTGGAGCTCTTCCCGCTGGTCGGGAGCGAAAAGGTTGCCGCCGGACTTGACCTTGATCAGGTATTCCTCCGGCTCGAAGGTCACATCAAAGCCCGTCGACTGTTCGGGGACGTTGGGCATCTGCCGGTCATATTTGCTGATATCCGGCTGCGGACCATGGCGGTCGTGTACTTCACTGAGCGATAGGTACAGCGTATCTTGACGGATAGAAAGCCAGCCGGTCGTGCTCTCCTCGTCTCCCTGATCGGTGGCATGACTGAGGTGAAATGAGACTCGTTCGTCGGGGGCGGCTTTTGCCAGCGCCTTGGACAGCGCGGGCGCCAGCAGCGTAATTTCTTCGTTGCGGAACGCTCTGGTCTTATCGGCTTGGCCGGAGACGAGTCGGTGAAAGAAATTCCGCCGTTCCCACGCGCGCACGTTGCGCAGGAGCGTTCCGACTTCTGTCGGCGACAGCGTTGCCGGATGCGAATTCGACGTCGAGTCGGGGTCTTTCTCGAGGCGAACCTGATTTCGGCCTGATTCGTAGATCGTCTTGGGGGGCGCATCAGGCGTGCTGGAGCACGCGCAGGCGACCGTGAATGCCGTCAGGACGAAAAGAGGACGGATGAGCCTTGTCAGTGGCTCGTAGGAAATTGGGCGCTCGCTCATGGTCTCACCTCCTGTCGCTTCACCACTCCGACTTTGTCCAAGGCGCGATCGAACCCATGCTTTTTGAGTTCGTCCTGCGTCTGCGAAGACAACAGAAATCCGATAAAGTCGCCGGCTCCTGAAATGTTCTTCGCCGTCCAGACGATCGCAACGCCGTAATGAATAGGCGAATGCGATTCAGCCGGCGCCGTATCGAGGATACGCACATGGCTGTCCGCGACGGCGTCCGTCCGATAGACGACACCGATTTCCGCCTCTCCTTTGGCGACAAGATCCAGCACTGCACGGGAATGTTCGCCGTAGACATATTGAGACTTGAGTTTCGGATCGAGCTTGCTGAATTTGAGAAATTGCTCCGCGACTTTCCCGACAGACGAGGTTTTTGGATCCCCGACGGCAATGCGCCGAACCGGAATCGACCGCAGATCCTCGATGGAACGGACGGGTGCCGGGAGCACGGGACCGGTGATCAACACCAGCGACGTGCCGCCGTAGATACGTTTGGTGCCTTCAATGATCAACCCTTTCTTTCCGAGTTGATCGATTTCCTCGGCAAGAGAAGGCAGAAACACATCCACCGGCGCCCCTTCCTCGATCTGCTTACGGAGGGACTGGGAAGGACCATAGATGATGCGCACGGTCACTTCCGGATGCTGGGATTCGAAGGCGGGAAGCAGCGTGCGTAACGCATCTCTCAGGCTGTTCGCCGCGGCGATTGTCAGCGTCTCCGGCTGTGCAACGGCGTGAATGGGCGTCCACACCAAGACGTTCACGACACCGAGCAGGAAGAACAATCTTTTGAGCATTGTCTGGTTGTTCATAGGGACCTCGTCATCCTGTTAGAAATAGAACTGGTACTGGACGTTGATACGGTTTTCGACCAGTTTTGATCCGAATCCCGGTTGACTTTCAAACGGAAAACGGTCAGGCGCGCGCCCGCCGCTGCCCATCGTGATGTTGGAATAGTCGATCACCAGGCGGTTGTTGTAGGTGCCGTCGAAACTGTAATTAATGGCGGCGCCGAATTCGTAGGTGATATCGTTTTTCTGTTTCGTCGACGGATCCAGCACTCCATACCGAAGAGCGAATTCAAGTTTGCGGGGAATCACGTATTTCCCTGCTTGCACGTACCAGCCCCAGGCCTGGCCGAGATCCACGGGCGGACCTTGGATGGCGCTGGAGGGGATCGTGGTCAGGTCGAAGGGCTGGGTGCCGGCGTCTTTGTTCCGGACTCGTTGATGTCTGTAGTAGGCTTCGCTATGGAGAGACCATCCCTGGTATTTGGCGACGAAATCCACTTCGTACGTCTGAAAATCGTAAATGCCGCCGCCGAGGAGCCGTCCATTCATGGCTTTGGCGACAGACTGACGGTAGGCACGGTCGACGATATCCGAGCGCGTCGAGCTCAAATAGTTCTGGGCGGGATCATACGCGTACCCGAACCCAATGGCCGACTGGGGGGTCCGGGAGTTCATGATGTCTCCCCACCCGTAGCCCGGATTGCCGGCGATCTTGTAGAGCAGTCGAGCCGTGTACATCAGTTCACCGCTCATGAAGCGGGTGTCATAGTTATACGTCCGAGTGACGCCTGAATTCACGCCGCCTCCTCCCGTTGGCGGCAACACATTTTGACTCACGGCCGTCCCGTCGCGTCCCAAATTCGGGCCGACGCCTCCCCACACGCCGAACGCGTAGTTGAATTTGTATTGCTCCTCGTCGCTCAACACGCTGATGCCGATGTCGCGGGCGTTTTGAAGGTTGGAGGCAAACATATTCTGGACGATCATGTTGTCTGCAAAACTGGATGTGGCGAGCGGGCTGATGAG